>JAUVLS010000138.1 GCA_030600625.1 Bacteroidales bacterium | reverse complement strand
TTATTCGTAATCTTATTAAAAGCGAAAGAAGAAGCTTAATTATTAACAAACATTTTTTACTTTTACAAAATTACTATAATCAATCAACAAATTAAATAAAATCTTTATGGAAACGGTTGTTAGTGGAATTAGATCGACAGGAAACCTGCATTTGGGAAATTACTTTGGTGCATTAAAAAATTTCATAAAAATGCAACACGAAAACAAGTGTTTTTTCTTTATTGCCGATTATCACTCATTAACAACTCATCCAACTCCTGGAGATTTACATGGCAGTGTTAAGCAAGTATTAGCAGAATATCTGGCTTGTGGCTTAGATCCGGAAGTTGCCACTTTATACTTACAAAGCGATGTTCCGGAAGTAACGGAATTATATTTGCTTCTTAACATGAATGCCTATGTTGGGGAACTTGAGCGAACAACATCATTTAAAGATAAGGTACGAAAGCAGCTCGAAAATGTAAACGCAGGCCTTTTAACTTACCCCGTTCTAATGGCTGCTGACATTATTATTCATAATGCATCAAAAGTTCCGGTTGGTAAAGATCAGGAACAAAATCTGGAAATGGCCCGTAAATTTGCACGTCGTTTCAACAACTTGTATAAAGTTGAATATTTTACTGAACCTCAGCCATATAATTTTGGTCAGGCATTAATAAAAATTCCAGGCTTAGACGGTAGCGGAAAAATGGGAAAATCAGAAGGAAATGGAATTTACCTGGTTGACGACCCTAAAGATATTAGAAAAAAGGTTATGCGTGCTGTTACTGATAGTGGTCCTACTGAAATGAATTCAGAAATGCCGGAACCTATACAAAACTTATTTACATTAATGGACGTTGTTTCAGAAAAAAGTACGATTGATTTCTTTAAAGAAAAATATGCTAATTGCGAAATCAGGTATGGTGATTTAAAAAAGCAGCTGGCCGAAGATATCATAAATTTCACATCTCCTATTCGGGAAAAAATACTGGAAATTTCTGCTAATAATGATTATTTAAGAAAAGTAGCAAATATAGGAGCTGAAAAAGCAAGAGAAAGCGCATCTAAAACAATTAAAGAAGTAAGAAAAATTATAGGATTTAAACCATTTTAGATATTAGATTTGAGATGCAAGTATCGAGATCAAAAAAAATACTTGGTTAAGTATATTTTGATACCTGACTGCCGTCAGGCAAGCTCTTATCTCGCATTTTGATACTTTTTTCTATATAAACATCAACAAACTAACTGCCATTACCATCATTCCTAATACTAAACCGTAAATAGACAAATGGTGCTCACCATATTCTCGTGCAACAGGTAAAAGCTCATCAATAGAAATAAATACCATAATGCCAGCCACTCCTGCAAACAAAATCCCAAAAAGAGTATCAGACAGGAATGGCATTAATATTAAATAACCAATTAAAGCACCTACAGGTTCCGCTAAACCAGACAAAAACGAATGCCAGAATGCTTTCTTTTTACTCCCTGTTGCAAAATAAATTGGCACTGAAACAGCAATTCCTTCAGGGATATTATGAATAGCAATCGCCACTGCAATTGCAATACCTAAACTAGGATCGGTAAGGGCAGCAGTAAATGTTGCCAAACCTTCAGGAAAATTATGAATAGCAATTGCTAAAGCAGTAAACATTCCCATTTTCATAAGTTTTTTACTCTTATGTTCTTTTTTTGCTTTTTCGTCCATTTCTTCAACCATTCGAATTTCGTGTGGGTTTTCTGCTGAAGGAATTAACTTATCGATAATTGCTATAAAAAATATACCTCCAAAAAAAGAAGCAACAGTTATCCACGAACCCATTTTTTCTCCCAGTTCTGCTACCAAAGAATCTTTAGCTTTAAAAAAAATTTCAATCATTGATACATAAATCATTACACCCGCCGAAAAGCCCAGAGCAACCGACAGGAATTTAGTATTTGTTGTTTTTGTAAAAAAAGCCAGGGCGCTTCCTATTCCTGTAGATAAACCTGCAAATAAAGTCAGTCCAAATGCGAATAATACAGTTTCGTTAATCATACGTTAATAATTATGGGTTCTCAAGATAAATTTATGCAATCTTTTTAATTGGTATAATTGAACCAAACAAGATCATAACAAAAAAGTTCAAAATTAATCCTGAAATGGCTTCCAGTTTTTTGCTAATCCACCAATACCTGTTTCACGATAAGCACTTTGAATATCACGTCCTGTTTCGACCATAGTCTCAACTGCCTTATCAAAAGAAATTTTATGTCCCCCATCAGAAAATAACGCATAAACAGCACATTCCATTGCTTTTCCTGCCGCTATTGCATTTCTCTCTATACACGGAATCTGTACATACCCTCCAACCGGATCGCATGTTAAGCCCAGATTATGTTCAAAGCCCATTTCAGCAGCATATTCTATTTGCCTTAATGTACCTCCCATTATTTGTGCAGCAACTCCTGCAGCCATGGCACAAGCAGTTCCAATCTCTCCCTGACATCCGACTTCTGCCCCGGAAATTGAAGCATTACGTTTAACTATATTTCCTATTAAACCGGCAGTAGCTAAAGCTCTTAATATTTTTGCATCAGTTATATGTTCTTCTCTTTTAAGATAAAATAAAATAGCAGGCAATACTCCGGAGGAACCACATGTTGGAGCAGTAATAATTTTTCCGCCAGCAGCATTCTCTTCAGAAACGGCTAATGCAAACGAAAATAACAAACCCTGGTTTTGAATGGTTCCTTTTGAATTTTTCGCTTTCATATAATAAGTGCTGGCCTTTCTGGCAAGTTTAATTTCACCGGGTAATACTCCTTCGTTTTCTAAACCAGCAGTAATTGTATCTTTCATTATATTCCAAACTTCTTTTAAGAAAGTCCATATTTCGGGGCCTTCACAATCTTCAACATATTCCCAGAATGTTTTTCCTTCCTTATTACACCAATCTAAAATATCTGCTAAAGTTTTATGCTCATACACAATTTTATCATTTATAATTCCTTCAGCATCTCTCAAGTCTCCTCCTCCAATACTATAAACAGTCCAATCATCTACAACCTTATTTTCATTACTTATAGCTTCGAATAACATACCGTTTGGATGTAAAGGCAATTCTTCTTTTGGGTTCCAGATAATATTTACATTTTTCGGAGAGAAAGTCTTTTCAATGGCTCCATCCGTATTGTGTCCTTTCCCTGTGGCAGCCAGACTCCCAAATAAAGTAACTCTGAATCTTTCAATATCCGGATTTTTACCCATAAAAATATTTGCCGCCCTTACAGGCCCAATGGTATGACTACTCGATGGCCCAAAACCTATTTTATATAATTCTCGAATTGATTGCATAAAAATATTTTAATATTAAAGAACAAATCTATTAAAAAAACCTACAATTGTATATATATCCTTATTTGATAACTAAATTGCAATTATTAACAATCGTGCTAAACATTAACTTTCTTAGCTCGTTCAAAAGGTTTGTTTCTATCGAATAAATACCGGTAAGTTACATGTGTCTTTAATATCGTTGCGCCAACCTGATCGAATACCTTCATCATACTGGGATTAAAATCGCCAATCCAGTTAAACTGGAGATGTTTATACGGGAAATTTTCTTTTAGGGCTACTTTTGCAAAAGCCATAATTATTCCTCCTTCTATTCCTTTTGCCTGATGTTCAGGCACAACCCCAAAAATCAAGCCCAGAGCAGTATCACATTTACCAATTAATTTCAGAAAAACAAATTTAAGCTTCCCAAACAAGTTCATCTTACCATTCAAATATTTTACTATTTGATTTATTTCCGGTACCTGCAAGAGAAATGCAATTGGTTCGTTCTCATAATAAGCAAACCACATAAGTCTTTCATCAAGAATTGGTTTTAGGCTTTTCATTAATCCTTTTGCGTGTACTTTCGACATTTCCGATACACCCGGGAACTTTGCCCAGCCTTTATTATAAACTGTTCTGAAATCTTCTGTAAATTTCTCCAGGGTTTTTTTATCGAGATGTTCAAAATGATATTTTGGATTTTTTTCTAGCCGATTTGCTTTTTCTTTAATTATATCACTTAATCCTTTCGGATTTACCGCCCTATAATATGTAAATTGATTAAAATAATTTTTAAAACCATAAGCTTCAAATAAGTCTTTGTAGTAAGGGAAATTATATGGCATACAATAATTTGGAGGATATTCAAATCCATCAACCAGGCATCCCCACCAACGATCGCGATCACCAAAATTTACAGGTCCATCCATTGCTTCCATCTCACAATCCTGTAACCATTCCTTACATGCATCAAACATCGTAAATGCAGCTTCTTTATCATTTATGCAATCGAAAAACCCCAGTCCTCCTGTTGGTTGATCATTTTTAGCTGAAGTTTTTTTATCGTAAAATGCTGCAATCCTGCCAACAATCTTGTTTTTATTGTTAACTAATATCCAACGAACAGCTTCGCCGTTTCGAAAAAGCTTGTTTTTCACAGGGTCAAATACATTTTCTATATCCTGGTCTAAAGGACGAGTCCAGCTTTTCTCTTTTTTATATAACCGAACAGGTAAGAGTAAAAATTCTTTCCGTGTATTTTTATTTTTCACCTCAATTAAATTGTACTTACTCATAATTTTTTAGTTTTTTATCGGCCATTTTAACAATATTCTGGCAATATTCGTTGCATGACCGTTGATAGCTCTCAGATATGTCATTAATTCAACATGTGTTTTACTACTCGAGATTGTTTCTATTATTTCATCCTGCAATCTTTTAAAATGTTGCCTCTCTAATTCGATTTCCATATTTCGATATTGTCGGTATTTTTCTTTCATCGCTTTTGCTTTCTCCAAATTTACATTTTCGAATACTTCCAATGCTCTACTTAACTGTTTTTGGGTTTTTGTATGATAATTTATAATCTCATTTTTACCATCAACAGAAAATTCAAAATCCATTTTACTCCATCTTGCCGCTTTTTTTATCATGTTTTTAGATACTATATCAGCAATTTGTTCAAATTCTTTTACCGCATATAGTAACTGGAACGACTCATTCACACGTTCTTCATTAAGA
>JAUVLS010000061.1 GCA_030600625.1 Bacteroidales bacterium | reverse complement strand
GGAAATAAAGATTTCGAAACGGCAACTCAATTTGTAAAAGATAATAATTGGGAGGGAGCTTCTAAAATATGGAAGAAATACACAAATGGTATTGATAAGGAAATTGCAAGCAGGGCATGTTATAATATAGCTGTTGCAAGTGAAATGACAGGTGAAATTGGATTAGCGATAGCCTGGGCAGAGAAATCAAATAACATTAAAAATAAATCAAGAACCCGATACTACATTTCTTTGCTAAAAAGTCGGCAAAAAGACCTGGAAAAACTTCAAAAACAAATTTATTAATGTTGGTAAATCTGGTAAAATTGATGCTTTTTATTAATTTTGGAACCTTATTTCAAAATTAATAACAGATATGCATCAAATCATCTTTTATTTTATAATCGGAATTTTAATTTTCGATTATCTACTTGATCAGTTTCTTGATTATTTAAATGCTACCAGAAGAAGTTCTGTGCTTCCTGATGAATTAAAAGGAATCTACGATGAAGAAAAGTATAAAAAATCGCAGGATTACGATAAAGTAAATCATAAATTCTCCATTCTGACAAGCAGTTTTAGCTTACTGTTAATACTGGTATTCCTCTATTTCTCGGGATTTACATTTATCGATAATATTGCACGATCTTATACATCAAATTCTATTCTTATAGCTATTATATTCTTTGGAATTATCATGTTTGCATCAGATTTTTTACATATTCCATTTAATATATATGATACTTTCGTAATTGAAGAGCGTTTTGGTTTTAATAAAACAACATCAAAAACATTTGTGCTTGATAAAATAAAAGGGTGGATAATTGCTGCTATTATTGGAGGTGGCTTACTTGCTTTAATTATCTGGTTTTATAATACCGTTGGAGATTATTTTTGGATATATGCATGGATAGCTGTAAGTATTTTCATGTTGTTCATGACCATGTTTTACACTTCCCTGATTGTTCCTTTATTTAATAAATTAAAACCTCTTGAGGATGGAGAACTTAAAGATGAGATAACTTCATTTTGCTTAAATGCTGATTTTAGATTAGATAATATTTTTGTAATTGATGGATCAAAACGAAGTACAAAAGCTAATGCATATTTCAGCGGATTAGGTAAAAAAAAGAAAATAGTTTTATTTGATACATTAATTGAGAAATTAAGCAAAGAAGAGATTGTTGCTGTACTTGCTCATGAGATAGGCCATTATAAGAAAAAACATACCTTAATTTCTGTTTTTACATCAATTGTACAAACCGGGCTTACTTTGTTTATTTTATCGCTATTTGTTGGAAATCCTGAATTGTCAAAAGCTTTAGGATCCGATATTCCAAGTTTTCATTTGGGCTTAATAACTTTCGGATTTTTATATAGTCCGATATCAACAATCATTGGATTGTTTATGAATATTATTTCTCGCAAGAATGAATATGTGGCGGATCAATTTGCATCAGAGAATTATAAAGGTATTTATTTACAGAATGCATTAAAAAATCTTTCAGTAAATAATCTGTCTAACTTAACTCCACATCCTTTGTATGTATTTTTCAATTATTCTCATCCCACACTTTTGCAGCGTTTAAAATTTATAGAAAAATACAGTAAGTAAGCATGAAAGCGGAAATAATCACTATTGGCGACGAGATTTTAATTGGGCAAACTGTCGATACTAACTCAGCATGGATAGCTAACAAGTTAAATCTTATTGGCGTTGATATTATTAGAATAACTTCTATATCAGACAAAAAGGATGAAATATTTAAAGCATTAGATAATGCTAAGCAAATTGCAGATTTAGTTTTAATTACCGGCGGGCTCGGACCTACCGATGATGATATTACAAAAACGTCATTGGCCGAATATTTTAATACAAAACTTGTTCAGAATAAGGAAGTCTTAAAACACGTTGAGCAATTTGTTATTAAACGAAAAGCCTGGATGAATGAACGCAATATAAGACAAGCTGATGTACCCGAAAGTTGTAAAATAATAAGAAATAAGATTGGTACAGCACCGGGAATGTGGTTTGAGCAGGAGGGATGTATTATTATTTCAATGCCGGGAGTTCCTTTTGAAATGAAAGAAATGATGACCGAGTCTATTATTCCCGAATTAAAGAAAATGGACAGTGATTTACATATTATACATAAAATTGTTTTAACACAGGGATGGCCTGAATCGAAATTAGCTGAAGTTCTTGAAACCTGGGAAAGTAATTTGCCTGATGTAATATCGTTGGCTTATTTACCTTCACCGGGTTTAATCAAACTCAGACTAACTGCTAAGGGTAATAATCAAAAATTGCTTGAAAATATATTAAAAGAACAAGTCGAGGAACTTGAAAGAATAATTCCTGATTTAATTTGCGGTTATGATTCCGACAAGCTGGAAGAGGTGGTAGGAAAGTTGCTTAGAAAAAGTAACAAAACATTAAGTGTTGCAGAAAGTTGTACCGGGGGAAATATTGCTCATCTTATAACATCTATATCCGGGAGCTCCGAGTACTTTTCAGGAGGAGTAGTTGCATATTCAAATGAGATCAAAGAAAATGTATTATCTGTAAGTAAAAGAAATATAGTTAATTATGGGGCGGTAAGCAAACAAGTCGTTGAAGACATGGCCGAAGGAGTAAGAAAATTACACAAAACAGATTTTGCTATTGCAACTTCCGGAATTGCCGGTCCTTCTGGTGGTACTGAAGAAAAACCCGTAGGCACAACATGGATTGCAGTTTCTGACAATTCAAAAGTAATTTCTAAGAAGTATGTTTTTGGTAATCATAGGGGAAGAAACATTCAAAGCGCATCCTTAACAGCTCTGAATATGTTGCAAAAGTTAATATTGGAGAAATAAATGTAGTTTTTTGTAATTTTTTTATAAATATATTTGAATAATTGAATAAAAATCACGTATTTTGCGTTCTGTTTTGAAGAAATGAGATAAAAAAATCGAAATAAAAATGTCACGAATCTGTCAAATAACTGGAAAGAAAGTAATGGTTGGAAACAATGTTTCCCACTCAAAGAGGAGAACTAAGAGAAAATTCTACCCAAACTTAATGAATCAAAAATTCTATTTTGAAGAAGAAGGTCGATGGGTAAGTCTTAAAGTTTCGGCTTCTGGTATAAGAACTATCACAAAAAAAGGCTTGAAAATAGCCTTGAAAGAAGCAAAAGAAAAAGGTTTTATCGATAATTATTAAAACAAGAAGGGGCTAAGAAATGGCATCAAGAAAAGGTAATAGAATTCAGGTTATTTTAGAATGTACTGAGCATAAGGAATCAGGACAAGCTGGAACATCAAGATATATTACAACAAAAAATAAGAAGAATACTACTGAAAGAGTGGAGTTGAAAAAATACAATCCTATTCTTAAAAAAGTAACAGTTCATAAAGAAATAAAATAATTAAGTCATGGCTAAGAAAGCAGTTGCAAGTTTACAAAAAGGTGCCGGAAGAACTTTTACCAAGTGTATTAAAATGGTAAAATCAGAAAGAGGATTCCAGTATGTACAAGAAATGGTGCATAATGATAATATTAAAGAATTTTTTGCTAAGAAATAATTCATTCAGAAATATCTATATAAAAAGCTTTCTTTCTAAAAGAAGGCTTTTTTTATTTCTGCATTCACTATTTTGTATTAAATTTAACGGCTGATAACCCTGCCTGACGGTAGGCAGGCATAAGATTAGATTAATAGTAAAAATTCGTCTAAGTAAGTAGATAGATGCGAATTGCATCCATTGGGTGCTTTATTAATAGTGATCATGGAATGATGGAAAAATAGAATATTAATTCTTTAAAAAAATAGAACAGGGAATAATTTCAACAATCTCTGCCGCAGGCAGGCAATATTCCAATAATTTTTATCATGTATAACAAAACAAAAATATAACCTCCATCAAATAAAGTGGATTAATAATTCAAATTCAATGGCTACGTTTGGCATTTTTTCAAAAGAGAAAAAAAAGACTCTTGATAAAGGACTGGAAAAAACAAAAGAAAGTGTTTTTAAAAAGTTATCGCGTGTTGTAGTTGGTAAGTCTAAGGTTGATGATGAAGTACTTGATAATCTCGAAGAGGTTTTGATATCTTCGGATGTTGGTGTAAATACTACATTAAAAATAATTGAACGCATTGAGGAACGTGTATCTCACAGCAAATATCTTGGAACGGGCGAATTAAATAATATTCTGAAAGAAGAAATAGCATTATTATTAGAAGAAAATAATGCCGAGGAGATTGATTTGTCATTTAGTTCAAATAATGGTCCTTATGTTATTATGGTAGTGGGTGTTAATGGAGTAGGAAAGACCACAACTATTGGAAAGTTAGCCTATCAGTTTAAAAATTCAGGTAAAAAAGTATATTTAGGCGCTGCCGATACCTTTAGAGCTGCAGCTGTTGATCAGTTAGCAATTTGGGCCGACAGAGTTGGCGTACCTATTGTAAAACAAAAAATGGGTTCCGATCCGGCTTCTGTGGCTTATGACGCTTTATCATCGGCAAAAGTAAATAATGCTGATATAGTAATAATTGATACCGCCGGGCGCTTGCACAACAAAGTAAATCTAATGAATGAGCTTGGTAAGATAAAAAAAGTAATGCAAAAAGTGATACCTGATGCACCGCATGAAATTTTACTCATACTTGATGGTTCAACCGGACAAAATGCGTTTGAGCAAGCCAAGCAGTTTACAAATGTTACAGATGTTACCGCCCTTGCACTAACAAAACTAGATGGAACAGCTAAAGGCGGTGTTGCTATTGGTATTTCAGATCAGTTTAAAATACCGGTGAAATATATTGGAATTGGGGAAGGTTTAGAAGATCTTCAAATATTCAATAAAAAAGAATTTGTCGACTCATTATTTTCGAAATAAGATAAAATATTAAAAATGTAAATAAGCCTGTTGAGTAAACCATCAGGTTTTAGGTTACCTCTATAAATTCAATCACATCAAGATTTCCATAGTTTTTCAAAGACAATAAAAAATTTCGAAACACTATCGGGATAATGTGATGAAATTTGAAGCAGTATTTGGAAAACTATGAAAACCCGTAGGGAATAAATATAATAAACAATCTGACTGCGTTATATTTTTTGTGAAATAGCTATGGCTATTACAAAAAAATATGCCTTGTATCTTATTCATTATATTTGTTTCTTGAAAGAATTCAATTTTTAGAGGCAACCTTTATTATTTATTATGAAAACAAAAGGTATAAAAAAGATAAACATAATAACATTAGGTTGTTCAAAAAACCTGGTTGATTCAGAGTCTTTAATGCGGCAGTTGGAGTCGAATGGGTTTAGGGTTACACATGATTCAAATAAACCATCCGATATAGTTTTAATTAATACTTGTGGGTTTATAAATGATGCTAAACAAGAATCAATAGAAACGATTTTACAATTTGAAGATTTAAGAAATACGAATAAAATCGAGAAACTTATTGTTTTTGGATGTCTTTCGGAGAGATATAAGCAAGAATTAGAGACGGAAATACCTGTTGTAGATAAATATTTCGGAGTTTATGATCTTAAAGAACTTATTGAATCAATTGGAGGGCATTATAAAGAAAAGCTTGTTGGAGAAAGATTATTGACTACCCCAAAACATTATGCATATTTAAAAATTTCTGAAGGATGCGACAGAACATGTTCATTTTGTGCTATCCCGTTAATTAAAGGTAAGCACCGTTCCAGACCAATAGATGAATTAATAAGAGAAGCGGAATTTTTGATAAGTCAGGGAGTTAAAGAAATTATTCTTATTGCACAGGATTTATCCTATTATGGTATAGATATTTACAAAGAATTCAAACTAGCCGAATTAATTGATAAATTATCCGATATTAAAGGTTTAAAATGGCTTCGATTACATTATATGTTTCCGGCAAAATTTCCTAAAGAAGTTATTTCAGTCATGAAATCAAAATCGAATATCTGCAAATATATGGATATTCCTGTTCAGCATATTAGCGATAAAATTTTGAAAGATATGCGCCGTGGAATAACAAAAGAACAAACTTATAATTTGATCAATTATTTTAGAAAAGAAATTCCGGGAATGGCTTTACGAACAACCTTATTAGTTGGTCATCCCGGAGAAACTGACGAAGATTTTAATGAACTTATTGAATTTGTTCGGTTTGCTCAATTTGATAGGTTGGGAGTTTTTACTTATTCAGAAGAAGAAAATACATATTCGGCTGAGAATTTTACAGACGATATTCCTTTCTCAATAAAACAATCCCGTATGGATGAAATCATGGAGGTGCAAAGGGATATATCTAATGACTTAAATAATAAAAAGATAGGGAAGTTATATAAAGTTATAGTTGATAGGAAAGAGGGTGATTATTATATTGGAAGAACAGAATTTGACTCACCTGACGTTGATAATGAGGTAATTGTAAAACCTGAAAATAAGAAATTACGTGTTGGTAGCTTTTATAATGTCAGAATAAAAAGCGCCGATGATTTTGATTTAATGGGCGAAATAGAATAAAAAAACCTTACTTATAATATGTAAGTAAGGTTTTGTTTAATTATCTATTTATTTTTCTTTCGATTTATCTTTTTCACCCGCCGGAAGTGCTGCTTTACCACCTTTTTTAGTATTAATCTTTATTTCATCCTTTTCTTTATCATAATTAACAAGAAGAATATCGCCTTGTTTTAAGGTAGATTGAAGAATTGCCTCTGCCATAGGATCTTCAAGATACTTTTGAATTGCTCTTTTTAGTGGACGAGCACCAAAATCAGGATCAAACCCCTTATTTGCAACATAATCTTTAGCGGTATCTGTTAATTCAATATTATATCCTAAATCATTAACCCTGCTAAATAATCCTTTAAGTTCAATATCGATAATTTGATAAATATGTTCTTTATTCAATGAGTTGAATATTATGATATCATCTAAACGATTGATAAATTCAGGAGCAAATGAACGTTTAAGTGCATTTTGAATTACACTCTTTGCATGATGACTAGACGACTCTTGTTTTGCCCTGGTAGAAAAACCAACACCTGTGCCGAAATCTTTCAACTGTCGGCTACCAATATTAGAAGTCATAATGATAATAGTATTTCGAAAATCTACTCTACGTCCAAGACTATCAGTCAATTGACCTTCATCCATAATCTGGAGCAATAAGTGAAATACATCAGGATGTGCTTTTTCAATCTCATCAAGTAAAATTACAGAATATGGTCTGCGACGTACTTTTTCGGTTAATTGTCCACCTTCTTCATAACCAATATATCCCGGAGGAGCACCAACTAATCGCGACACAGAGAATTTTTCCATATATTCACTCATATCCATTCGGATAAGATTCTCAACATTATCAAATAAGTAAAGCGCAAGTATTTTTGCC
>JAUVLS010000307.1 GCA_030600625.1 Bacteroidales bacterium | reverse complement strand
AATTAATATTGCCGTTTGAGGATCTAACCCGGAATTAGGCTCATCGCAAAATAAATATTTTGGATTTAAAGCAATAGCCCTTGCAATTGCCACTCTTTTTTTCATTCCTCCACTAATTTCTGCAGGATATAATTGATTGGCGTTTATTATATTAACTCTTTTAAGACATTCGTTCGCCCTATCCCTTTTTTCTGAATGTGTTAATTCTGTAAACATATTTAATGGATACATTACATTTTCTTCAACTGTGGCAGAATCAAACAAGGCTCCTCCCTGAAAAAGCATTCCTATTTGCTTTCTCATTTCTTTTTTATCCTTAAAATTCAGTTCGTTAAAAACTGTATCATCAAATAATACTTTACCTTTATCTATATCGTGTAATCCAACAATTGACTTCAATAGAACGGTCTTCCCTGACCCACTCTGTCCAATAATCAGGTTTGTTTTACCTTTCTCAAATAAAACATCAATATTCTTTAAAACCTGAATTCCGTTAAAAGATTTTGATATGTTTTTAACTTCTATCATGAAAGTAGCAATTGTGTTAATATCACATTAAAAAGAAGAATAAAAATACTACTATGCACAACTGCTTTAGTACTCGATTTACCAACTTCTAAAGAACCACCAGAAGTATAATATCCATGGTATGCAGATATTGTGGTTATTAGAAATGCAAAAACAACTATTTTAATCAGGGCATAAACTATATAATATGGTATAAAAGCATATTGAATTCCATAGACATAATCCTGGGTTGTCATCACTCCTGTTGAAATTCCGGCAATCCATCCACCAAAAATACCAATAATCATACTCATTAAAGTCAGGAATGGAGTAAATATTACAGAGGCTATTATCCTGGGTAATATTAAATAGCTGGCTGAATTTACACCCATTATTTCCAGAGCATCAATTTGCTCAGTTACCCGCATAGTTCCGATCTCGGAAGCAATGTTCGAACCAATTTTACCTGCCAAAATAAGAGCAATAATTGTTGATGAAAATTCTAATAATAAAGTATCTCTTGCTGTTAATCCGATTAAATATTTCGGGTACATTGGATTATCAGTATTATATGCTGTTTGTATTGTAATAACAGCACCCATAAATACCGATATAACTGCAACTATCCATATTGAATTTAATCCAAGTTTCTCTATTTCTTTGATGGTTTCTCTATAATAAATTTTAAATTTTTCAGGTTTTGCAAAAACCCTGAAAAGAAGTAAAAAATATTTACCTATATGATAAAAAAGTCCCATGAATTATCTAATTTGAGTGTACAAATATAATAAATAATAAAACTTTCTCTTAAACACATTTATTTAATTCTACTTTGACAGATTAAACAGAATTAAGATTTTTCAGCTTTTTTCGCCCCTAACCCTAAAGGGAGAAAGCTAAAAAATCAATCTGTTCCCTTTAGGGAGCAAGGGTAAAAACAGGTTGATTTTGTGTTAAAGCATAATGCGTTAAAGTAGAATTAATAAAGATTTTTTATTCTTAATCCTTTTTATTCTTTTTGCTTTTTGTAAATTAGTAGAATACAAATATTTCTCAAAACAAAATTAAAATGGAAAATAATTACTGTGTTATAATGGCCGGAGGTGTTGGAAGCAGATTTTGGCCGTTAAGTAGAACGAATAAACCAAAGCAATTTTTAGATATATTAGGAACAGGCAGAACTTTACTTCAAATGACTTTCGACCGATTTCAATCCATCTGTCCAGTTGAGAATATCTATATTGTTACAAGTACAATTTATAAAGAAACAATTCTTGAACAATTACCTGAGTTAACAGAAGAGCAGATACTTCTTGAACCTGCACGTAGGAATACAGCTCCTTGTATTGCTTATGCAAATTATAAAATTTTTAAGAAAAATCCGAATGCGAATATTGTAACCGCTCCTTCTGATCATTTAATTCTAAAAGAAAATGAATTTACAAAGGTGATAAAAGAAGGGCTTGAATTTACTTCAAAAAAAGATGCATTACTAACTTTAGGTATAAAGCCTAGCAGACCAGAAACCGGCTATGGTTACATTCAGGTTAATGGAAATAAAAACATTACGGAAAATAAAAATATTTATAAAGTAAAAACTTTTACAGAAAAACCAGATAAGAAATTAGCAAAAGTATTTCACGAAAGTGGTGAGTTTTTCTGGAACTCAGGTATATTCATCTGGTCTCTAAAGTCTATAATGAAAGCTTTTGAAACTAATTTACCCGAAATAGATGCGTTATTTAGCGAAGGTATAAGCATTTACAATACAGAAAAGGAATCTGAATTTATTTCTCATACGTACTACGAATGTAAAAACATTTCCATTGATTATGGTATAATGGAAAAAGCAGATAATGTATATGTTTATTGCAGTGATTTTGGTTGGGCAGATTTAGGAACATGGGGATCTTTGCATGAAAATAGTTCGAAAGACGATAACAAAAATGCTATTTTAGGAGGTAATGTATTTTCTTATGAATTAGAAAACTGTATTGTTAAT
>JAUVLS010000257.1 GCA_030600625.1 Bacteroidales bacterium | reverse complement strand
AGGTAAGATTTTTTCTCATAAAATTCATCGTGATGATTTTATAGATTGGTTGGAAGAAAATCAACGTTTTGTGCAGTTTGTATTTCATATGGGTGCCAGATCTGCTACAACAGGATTTCTAAAAGAAATTTATGATGTTCTTAATCTAAATTATTCAAAAGCAGTCTGGGAAAAATGTGTTAAATATGGTTTGCCGTTGGTTTAAGCATCATCAGCAGCTACTTATGGACTGGGGGAGTTCGGATATGAAGATAATCACGAAATTGTTGAGAAGTTAAAACCTCTTAATTTATATGGTGAATCAAAAAACGATTTTGATAAGTGGGCGTTAGCGCAAGAAAAGAAGCCATATTTCTGGGCCGGATTAAAATTCTTTAATGTTTACGGACCAAATGAATATCATAAAGGACGTATGGCATCAGTTATTTTACATGCATTTAATCAAATTCAGAAAACAGGAGGGATGAAGCTGTTCAAGTCTCATAACCCTGATTTTCCAGATGGAGGACAAACACGGGACTTTGTTTATGTAAAAGATTTAAGCGAAATAATGTTCTTTTTAATGAACCATAGAAAAGATTCGGGTCTTTATAATGTAGGTACAGGAAAAGGCAGAACATTCCTTGATTTAACTAAAAATACATTTAAGGGAATGAGTATTGAGAAGAATATAGAATTTATTGATACTCCTGTTGATATCCGCGATAAATATCAGTATTTTACCGAAGCCAATATGAGCAAACTTCGTTCAATTGGTTATGATAAGCCATTTGCAAGCTTGGAAGATGGTGTTGAAGATTATGTGGAGAATTATTTGATAGATCATAAATATAATTAGCCTAATTTTTGTTTATATCTTACTGAAAATTGCTTTAGGTGCATGAAGTACAACGGGCATTCTTGCCCGTTGATTCTTATCAGACAAGAATGTCTGATATACTATTATTACTATTCCATTTTTCTAAAAATAGCTTTTGGTGCGTATAGGCTAAGAGTAACAAATCGTGCAATCATAAACAACATAAATGCTGCCCATAATCCATGATTATAAAAATAGTGATGTAAAATAAAATATGAAGGGATAAAAACTAAAAAGGTGGAAATGAGCATAGCATTTCGCATACTTGCTGATGCTGTTACTCCTATAAAAATTCCATCCCAGATAAAAGCTCCAAAAGTTATTACAGGAATTAAATAAATCCAGAATAAATAAGGTTGGATATTATTAATTACTTCCGTGTTATCAGTTAAAATTTTTAAAAGCAAATTATCTCCAAAGTAATAGGCTATGGTAAAAATACCTGCCATTAACAGTCCCCAATAAAATAAAAACTTTGACACTTTAATCAGATTAAATTTATCTCTTGCCCCAAAATATTTCCCTGCCAAGGCTTCACCTGCAAATGCAAATCCATCAACAACATGTGCGTAAATCATAAAAAACTGGAGTAGCAAAGTGTTTACTGCCAGTAAAGTATCTCCGTATTTAGCCGATTTTGCGGTAAAGAACGATAAAGCAAATACCAAACTGATGGTTCGTATAAATATATCTTTGTTTACATTAAAAAACTTTTTAAGGGCATTTAATTGAAGAATTTCTTTGAAGTTTAGATATTGTTTTAATCTTTTCGAATTTTTTGACAAGAATATTAACCCTGCAATTAACCCTAAATATTGTGCCAACACAGTTCCAAGCGCAACTCCATCCGATTTCATTCCGAATACCTTAATGAATAAAACATTGAACCCAACATTTAACAGATTAACAGTAATAGCAATAATCATCGGGATTTTAGCATTTTGCATCCCGATGTACCATCCTGAGATGGAATAAAGAGCTATTGTGGCAGGAGCAGCCCATATTCGGATATAAAAATATTGACGAGCAAAAAATTCTACTTCATCACTACCGTTAATAATAAAGAAACTTAATAAATCGATAGGTTTTTGAATGATTAGTAAAAACACTGCACCAATAAATCCTACAAGAAGAGCTCTGTAAAGAATATAAAAACTTTCCTGAAAATCTTTTTTACCATACGATTGTGCAGCAAAACCACCGGTTCCCATTCTTAAAAAACTAAATCCCCAGTAAATAAAATTAAAAATCATACTACCCAGGGCAATTGCACCAATGTAAACTTTCGATTCCAGATGCCCGACTAAAGCTAAATCAACAATTCCAAGCAAGGGAACAGTAATGTTACTAATGATATTCGGAATGGCGATATTTAAAATTCGTCTGTTCAAATTCAATTTTTTTGCAAAGCGAAAGTAATTTTTTAAAAAATAGTAAACAATTGGAATTAATCTTTGTTATAAAGTCAGATTAATTATAATCAATCTAAATAAACATTGTTTAACCTGTCTGCCGACAGGCAGGCTAATAATAAATTAATAAAATTATGGCTTTTGAATTACCAAAATTACCGTATGCATATGATGCACTTGAACCTGTTATTTCTAAACAAACCCTCGAATTTCATCATGATAAACATCATGCGGCTTATGTAAATAATTTAAACAATTTAATTGTAGGAACTGAATTTGAAAATGCTGATTTGCTTACAATTATTAATAAAGCTGATGGTGGAATTTTTAATAATGCAGCTCAGGTTTGGAATCATACTTTTTATTTTAATCAGTTTGGGAAAGATAAAGCTGATAAGCCTGCAGATCAATTGTTAAATGCAATTAATACAAGTTTTGGATCTTTTGATGAGTTTAAAGAAACATTTACCAATGCTGCAAAAACTCTTTTTGGAGCAGGATGGGCTTGGTTAGTTAAGAAACCAAATGGGAGTTTAGATATTATCCAGACTTCAAATGCAGCAAATCCATTAACCGATGGTTTAATCCCAATTTTAACCTGCGATGTATGGGAACATGCCTATTATTTGGATTATCAAAATAAACGTCCTGATTATGTTGGGAATTTTTGGAGCATAATTGATTGGGGTCAAGTTGCTAAGCGTTTTGTTTAGTTGTCTGTCTGACCTTCAAGTCCGGTAAGCGGACGACAGTGGGGGCAAACAGGGTTAATTGTAATTTAGGGTTCGAATGGTCGGGGAATTTTTCTCCGGCTTTTTTAATTTGCAAGGATTCATTTTCTTGTCATTAATCGTTAAATTTGTATGGCAATTAAACGTTAAACCTTAAAATATAAAATTATGCCTTTTGAATTACCGGAATTACCGTTTGCATACAATGCATTAGAACCTGTAATATCTAAA
>JAUVLS010000154.1 GCA_030600625.1 Bacteroidales bacterium | reverse complement strand
TTCGGGGATGACACAACGGTTGGCAGCTCCGGCCATAGTTGGGAGCATTGCTGTAAATCCTGCATAACGGCCAAATACTTCAAGAACCATAAATCGTTCATGAGAACCGGCACTGGTTCTTAAGTTATTTATTATTTGAATTGTTCTTGTAATACAGGTGCTAAATCCAATAGAATAATCGGTTCCAGGTACATCGTTATCCATTGTTTTTGGCATAGCAACAATTTTAACTCCTTCGCGGTATAATCGTACAGCGTAACTTAAAGTATCGTCGCCACCAATTGGTATAAGATAATCTATCCCTAAGAACTCCAGATTTTTAAGAACCTCAGGTGTAATATCATTTCTTGGTTTATTATATTTTTCTTTTAAATGATCAGGAACATTCCAGTTAGCAATTCTACTGGGATTTGTTCTCGATGTATGTAAAAAGGTTCCTCCTGAGCGTCCTGCCCTATTCACCCTTGTTTCAGTTAATATCTCGTAAAATTCTGTATTATCAGCATTCTTGTCTCTAATCATATCAACTAATCCCATCCAACCACGACGTATTCCTATTACTTCAAAACCTTCACGAAGTGCTCTTATGGTTATTGCCCTGATTGCCGGATTTAATCCGGGAACATCGCCACCGCCTGTGAGAATCGCTATTCTACCTTTAATTTTATTATTTTTTTTCATAATACCAGGTTTTTAAAATTAAGATAAGTAATGAAATTTACAAAAAAATAAGAGTTAAGTAAAGTAAATTGCCAGCTTTTAATAAAATAGAGTAAAAGAAATTGTGATATAAAAAATTATCTTAAAATTTTACGAACAAAAGCAACTGTAAAGTATGACATCAGGAATAATCCTGCAAAACCTTCCAGTCCGGAAAGACATCTGAAAAATCCCGAAGGATAATAATCGCCATAACCAATGGTAAGAAATGTAATTGCACTGTGATAAAATGAAACTGCTATCGGCCCAAGTTTGTCAGGATCGCCAACCGATGATACAATTTTTGTATCAATAAAGAAAGGTAAAACTAGATATAATAAGGAGAAGAAAATGTATCCGAACAGCATGCTGGTTAATACACGCAATGGATTTGTAGCGTATAATCCTACTTTATCGAATACCAGCCATTGAAAAGCATACGATGGATATTCCCATATTCGGCTGTAAGGATTTTTCTTTAATGCGTCTTTTAAATCGGCTTTTAATTCGTTGCGTTTAAACTCAACGTAAGCCTTATCTTCATCGGCATATTGACCTGTTGTGCTGAAATTTTCTTTTAATATTAGGAACTGTTCGGCAAGTTCTCTTCTGTTTGCGTCTTTTTGCGAATAAATAAGTTTTTTAATGTTGTTTATTTTCCAATCAACATATATTCTGCCAATTAAACGCATACCGACGAAATTGATTGTTCCAATTTCGAGGGGGAAATCATAAGGCTTAATATCAATTATATCACGAGCTACTGTATCGGAAAGGTCTATTGATTTACATTTTGACAATCTTAAATCGACATAGTAATCTAAATGACATGATTTAAGCGAAAGTTCGAGAATGTGAGAATTGTTAAAACTCAGGTTTCCTTTTCCAAAATTGGCATTATCGAGATATAAAATAGTGTTATCAAACTCAATTTTTTCAAAAGAGATATTGCCATCACCCCATATAGATTTTCTGAAAGTTAACTTTCCTCCTTTGTGTTGAGAAGCTTCAAAAGATTTTTCACCATTTCCAAAAACCGCACGATTAAAACTAACTTTTGCATCGCTAAATTCTGTTGTGCGAAAGTCAACCTTTCCGTCTCCAAATTCAGTTCTTTCAAATAATAACTCTTTACAATGAAACCGTGCAAAGTGAAATCCAATTTTACCTTCACCAAAACGTGCAACCTTAAATGTAACTCTTTTGGAATTAAACAAGACATTAACGAATGTTACATCACCATCGTTAAATTCTGTATTTACGAAAAGCACATCTCCATTGCCAAAATGAGCATCCTGGAAGTTTTTGTGTCCGGTACCAAACCACGAATTTTTAAAATTTACTTCGCCATCACCAAAATTTACATTCGAAAAATCAACATTTCCATCGGTAAAATAGGTGTAACTAAAATTTACACCACCCTGATGAAATTTGGCTGATTGAAAAGAAACTGCTCCATTAAGAAAGTGAGCATTTTCAAAATTTTCATATTCATCATCAAATTCAGCAAAAGAAAAATCAGTAACAACACGGGAATCGAAAAAAGTATTATATGCTGAAAATCCATGAATTTTCACATAACTCTTTTTCTCAATATTTCTGCTTTCGCGATATTCAACCAGAGAAAAATTTTCAACATAACAATGATCAAGATCAACAAGTTTTTCATTGTCAATTAGTTGATATATCTCTTCTTTATCAATAAAGCCTAATTCAATGTAGGCAACCTCTTTTTTATTTTCATCAAGAAACGAAATGGCAACGGTATTCTTATATTTTTTGCCAGCTTCTGTTTTAAAAGGAGTATCTTTTATTTTGGTTTTATAGTTAAAGAAATTTTGGATCATTTGATTCGTTTTTCACAAATTAATTCAAATATAATAAAAACTTATTATTAAGTTTCAAATTTTAGGTTCTCATTACTTGGTATTCATCGATACTATGTACTATAAATAATTACCTGTGGCAAATTTTCTTAAATGGACAATACTCACAATTACGGGTTTCTTCGGTTTGTGAAAATGAAATATTCGGATCAAAAATATCACTAATTAGTTGAGTTAAGTTATCGATAAAAACATTAGCTATAGAATTATAATCATTTATGTAAGCATCGGTTTCTTTATTCTTAACTCTGTAATCAAAATTTTTATCGTACACTTTGCGAACAGAATATACTCCCGGAGTAATTGGTAATTGTGGTTTTTTAGTTTTCTGATAAAACATAGAGTACAAACAGGTTTGAAAAACAGCACTATTTTGATCATTCTTTTTATCAGAAAAAAGAGCTTCAATATTCTTAAATTCCAGTTTGTCATTTCCTGTTTTGTAATCGATTATTCTAATGTGACTGTTTTGTTTATCAACCCTATCGATTTTCCCACCAAGTTTAATCATCTCAGTTGCACCGTTTTTTGTAAGCGGAATTTCAATAACGTATTTATCTTCGAGCGATAAAATTTCAAAAGGAGCAAAGCTTTCGTCTACTTTAAGAATCTGAATAATATATTTTTCAATTAATTCACGAATAATGATGTTTTTACCGGAATATTGAATTTTACTTTCGGATTTAAAGTATTCATCTTTAAAAGCCAGATCAATTGCCTTAGAAATATCTTCTTTATCGTTTAAAAGATTTTTAATGATTTCGATATTTACTTCTTTACCAATAAAATCTTTGTATAAATAATCCATTGCATGATGCAGAATATTGCCAAATAAAGGCGCATCAATTTCTTCGGTCAATTCATCTTTCTCACGTAACTCGGCAATGTAACGGAAGTAAAACTGCAAACGGCAACGCAAATATGTACTTAAAGCACTTGGAGACAAATATTTCGATTCCTTAGAAGTTGATTGAAACTTGCTTAGTTTTTTAAGTATCTCATCGGATTTTTCAATATTAATTTCTTTGGCTTGAGTAATGTTAATATCGTAACGAAGACTTTTTTCAGTAATAACGAAATCGGATTCAAATTTTAACTGATACAAGAAACGACTCATTTCGCCGGTTTGTAATCCTTCCGAATTTGAGTTGTAAATCAAAGTTATATTTTTTGCTCGTTGCAGTAATCTGTAAAAATAGTAAGCATATATTGCATCCTGATGCTCAATAGTTGGTAATCCAAAACCACGGCGCAGATTATAAGGAATAAACGACATGGCAGCTTCGATTTTTGGGAAAACACCTTCGTTTACCGATGTTATATAAAGATTTTCGAAATCGAGCAAACGGGTTTCAAGTATCCCCATAATTTGTAATCCGGAAAGAGGTTCTCCTGTAAATGGAACCCGAAGGTTTCGTATTATTTTTCGAATCAGGCGAATGTAAGTATCTGTTTTAATTTCTATCTGTTGTTCTTGTAAAACATCTTTCAAACGATTAATTGAAAGGTAAATATGATAGATATATTCTTTCTCGAGCGATGTTGTATGAATGGTATTTTCCTGTCCCGTTTTTTTAAGCGAGTTATATATTTGATGCAGAATGTTTAATATGTATTCTGATAATTCAAGGTAGGTGTTAGTTTTCGTAAAAATTACCTTAAAGAAATCACAGCTTGCTAATTCTTCACTGGTAATAACAATTTTATTGTTCTTTTTAATAAATTGTAAAAGATTATTTGCTTCTTTCTGAAATTGCGTATTTACATATTGATGACTAAGAATTGCAACAACATTTTTATGATAAAATGTAAAACCATTTTTAGTTTCTTTCGCATTTTTTTGTAGTTCAATTACATGTTCCAATAAGCTGTAAACAGGAGTGTTACTTACCGGATATCCCATGGTAATATTTACCTTGTCAATAGTATCGGGAACCGAATGCAAAACCGGAACCAGTAATTCTTCATCTGCTAACACGATGGCTGTTTTATTGGGCGATTCAGCAATATTTTCGTTCGATTCTTGCAGTTTTTGAGTAATTACTTTTGCTTGTCCAACATCCGATGGAACAGAAATAATTTCAATGTTCTTTTTTTGCGATAAAGATTTGAAAATATCTTTGTTTGATATACTTAATGGCTGTTTATACTGATTTATATTTTCACGTAAAAA
>JAUVLS010000005.1 GCA_030600625.1 Bacteroidales bacterium | reverse complement strand
AAAAGCTTTAAAAAAGTAATTTAAAGGAAATTTAAAAAACTCTTTTTTTGATAAAAATTTACAATTGACATCAGCATACATAAAATATAGTTTACCATAAAAACCATCCCAATAACTTGTATGAGGTGCAAAAATGACAATGCTCTTTTTAACATCAGGAAACTCACCATTAATTTCCCAGCCAAGCAGGTCTAATAAATATATAGATAATTCTTTCATTTTTGTTAATTCAAACTCTTATTGCTTTTAATCAGTTTTTGATAAAGAATTTATTAGTCTGTTGTTTCAAGAACAAATTGTTCCGGGCATTTACCTGATACATCTTTGTACATAGTATTTATTTGTTTTATTACTGAATTATAATCTTCGATATCGTAAATTACACCTTTTATGCCCATTTCTTTTTCTTTATAATCAAGATAAGTAACTACAATCGGAACTTTTGCTTTTTTTGCCATATAATAAAATCCTTTATTCCAATTTGCTACTTTTTTAATCCATCCTTCCGGAGATATTACTACATGTAATTCATCAGTGTTATTTAATAAATCAACAACCTGGTAAATTGCATTTTTATCTTTAACCCCTCTAACGGGAATAGAGCCGAATTTTTTCATTACTATATTCATAGGAAAAAAGAAAAGTTCTTTTTTTGAAAGAAATAAGTACTTAATTCCTAATTCAGTAAATCCAAATTTCCCATAAAAAGCATCAATATGAGCTGTGTGAGGCGCAAATATTATTATTGACTTTTTTATGTCTGGAAACTCACCTTTAATTTTCCAACTTAATTTCTCTAAAACTTTACCTGAAATTGTTTTCATATTACAGTGTTCATTATATTTTTATAAGTTTAAAATGGCGAATCCTGTTCTTTTGCCATTTCGCGTAAAATTATCCTATCGGTTATGCCCGGGAAATTTCTATGTAACCAAACTACAAGCCTACCTTGTGGAGTTAAAATTAAATCGCGTTCTCGTTTATAAGTTGCTTTCGCGATTATTTGTGCTACTCTTTCACTTGACATCATTTTTTCTTCATCTCTTGGAGTTTCTTTTTGAACCTGACCATTTTTATCAAGTGCCATATTCCTGATATTCGAACTTGTAAATCCGGGATGAACAATCAAAACATTAAGCTTTTTCATATTTTCGAGTCGTAATGTATTAAGGAAACCTTCCATTGCATGTTTAGATGCGCTGTAACCTGTTCTCCCGGGCAAAGGTGTAAGCCCTGTTATTGATGAAATACCAATTACAGTTCCTTTTTGTTTTAATAAATAAGGCAATGCAAATTTTGTACAATAAACAGCACCGTAAAAATTTGTGTCCATTAATTCTTTAATAACGGATAAATCTAAATCCTCAAATACAGCTCTCATCGAAATACCTGCATTATTAATTAACACATCAATTTTTCCATATCTCTCTATTGTTTTGTTAATTAAATGTTTACAGTCGTCAATACTCTTAACATCAGTTATAACAGATAATGCCTCACCGCCTTGCTTTTTGATTTTTTCTTCAACCTTTTTTAATTCGTTTTCTCTTCTTGCTGCAAGAACAATTTTTGCTCCATTTTGGGCAAACTCCATTGCGCATGCTCTACCTATTCCTGATGAAGCTCCTGTTATTATAATAACTTTATCATTAAATTTAGGTTTAAACTTTATAATATTTTCACGTTTTTTTATTTTTGGCATCAGAATATTGTATTTCTGTAATAAGTTTTTATTAATATTTGTGTTCCTGAAAAATTCATTGAATTTGTTCATAGTTATAATTTTTTAATATAACATCTTACTCTTTTGTGTTGTCTGTATTCCAACTTATTCCACAAATTATTAACTTTCATGTTATTTTCGAGTTCTCGTGTTGATTCGAGATTAGTAATTCCGTTTTTAACAAAAGCACTGGAAATATCATTAAAAATAATGCCGTTAACGCCTTTGTTCTGATAATCTTTTTGTACTGCAATAAGTAATGTTTCAACTGTATCATTTTTCCGTAAAGCATGCATAACACGGATAAAACCAAATGGAAACAGTTTGCCTTTTAATTTTTGCTGCGCTTTTGCAAGAGACGGTATAGTTATTCCGAATGCGATTACTTTACCTGTTGTATCCAATATTATTGATACATATTCGGGTCTGAGAATTGAGATAAATTGTTTTTTAAGTTCTTCTATTTGTCTCTTTGTTAATTCCGAAAAAGCATAAATGTCTTTGTATTCAGTATTCAAAAGCCTAAACAAGTCATCAGAATATTTCAATATATCTTTTTTCTTTTTGAGTTTAACACTATGTAGCTTGTATCGTTTTTTTATTAATTCAGCTCCTTTTAGAAATTTTTCAGGTACAGATTTCGGAACTTTAACATTATATTCAATCCAATCAATATCTTTCTTATATCCCAATTCTTCAATTAATTTCGGATAATACGGAAAATTGTAGTGAGCAAAGGAAGTTGGCATTTCATTAAAGCCTTCTATAAGAATTCCAGAAGAATCAAAAGAAGAGAATCCGAGCGGACCATGTATATTTTCCATTTTTTCATTTATTGCCCACTTTTCAACTGTTTGCATTAATAACATTAATACTTCATTATCATCTACAAAGTCTAACCATCCAAATCTTGCATATTTAATATTGTGATTTTCGTTGTACTTGTTATTAATGATTCCAGCTATTCTTCCAACAATTACTCCATCTCTAATTGCTATCCAGTATTTTGCCCTACAAAATTCAAAAGCAGGATTTTTATCAAAAGAGAGAGTTTGCAATTCTTTTGTATGTATAGCAGGAATATAATATTTATTACCCGAATACAATCTGTTAGGAAATTTGATAAATTCTTTAATTTCCTTTTTTGTTGATATTTCTTTAATTATTAAACTCATTGTCTTTTATTAATTAGTCTGACATTGTTTTTATGTCAATTTTATTCACAAAAAAATATCAATTTCTTTATTATTTAACACCTTCAATAATAAATGCTGGCGGTATATTTAGTAATGTGGTTTTGATACTTGATGCAGAAAAACGGTTTTTTATCAGATCATAAATTAACCAGGAATATTGATAAGTAATAAATTTTCCTTTTTCTTTGAGTAAGGTATAAGTCATAAAAATAATCCTTTTTCTTTTTCTTTTGTTGAAAAAAGTAAACGGTATAGTCGAAATAATATAATCTACCTTTTCCGTTTTATATCTGTTTTTTAAAATTATTTGTGCCTTTTCAGCATCTGAATTTATTATTATTAGTCGTTTATCATTTATTTTGGATAAATTGTTAATGAATTGTTCATTAGTTTCAAATACAAAAAGAGTGGCATCTTCTCTCATTTGGATGAGGAGTTGTTTTGTAATAATTCCTTTGCCGGGTCCGTATTCTATAATCACTTTGGCATTGTTAAAATCTATTTTACTTAGCATCTTTTTTGTAATCTGATTTGATGTTGATGTTATCGCTCCAACATTCTTATCTTTAATTAATTCGTTTATTAATATTTTTTCACCCATTATCAATTATTTATACTCATATCGTTTTTTAATCAATTAGATTAAAAAAATTATTTCATGTGTTTACAATTTATTAACCATCTATATACCTATCAGTTAAAATCCTTACTCCAATTTTTATTTATGCCTATTTGAATCCTGGAACATCCATGCCTGTCTGCCGATGGTTAGATGTGTACGTTAGTGCATGGACGTTTCAGCAAAACACAAAACAAATATTCAAATTCTTGTGTCAAAAATTTGTTGTAAGTTGTTGTTCCTTCTGTTGCAGCGAATTTTTTTCCTAAACCACGCAAAAATCTTGGAGCTATCTTATGTATTAAATTTTCTCTTTCGCTTGTTGATAATTTTAACGCTTCTAAAACATTTGCTGTAATGTTTTCATCTTTAAAAAAAATGAAATTTGAATTTTTCAATTGTGTATTTAGTTCTTCAAGTTCTATTTCATGTCTGAAATCAGCAAAAAGAAAAACTCCGCCTGGTTTTAAAACACGATATACTTCATCTAAGAATTTATCCATTTGAGAATAGCGATGCGAAGACTCAACATTTATTACCACATCAAAAGTATTATCCTGAAAGTTTAAGCTTTGTGCATTTGCCTGTAAAAATTCAATTCTTTCATTTGAATAATGTTTTTTGCAAAACTCAATTGCTTTTTTATTCAAATCAACCCCGGTTACTGAACTTGGAAACAAATAACGATTTATATATGATAAACCACCACCACGTCCACAACCTACCTCTAAAATATTTTTCCCTTTAATATCTGCTCCTGTAGCAACTAAATTATAAAGTTGTGCTGAGTATCTGTTTTTTTCATCATTTTCATCAAGTTTGATTTTATGATTATCTTTCGAATAACCATAGTTCATAAAAATAACTTCGGCGTTTTTATCAACTGTACTTACATACCAGTACCAAATTCTGAAAAAAACATTTTTTAGTTTTTCTTTCATTTTTTAATTTTAAATAATACATTAAATTTATAATATTATATTTTATCATCAAATTTTGTGTTGAAAATTATTTTTTCACCAACATTGCTCCACTGGAGTATCCTCCTCCAAAAACAGTTACTCCTATTAAATCTTCTTTTTTAAATTTGTTTTGATTTTGGGAAAATGCAATAGGAGTGCTCGCACATCCGGTATTTCCTAATTTATCTATATTTACTAAAACCTTTTCTTTGTTAACTTTTAGTTGCTTTCTGATATTTTCAATAATTCTGATATTAGCCTGATGCGGAATTACATAATTAACATCATTAATAGACATTTTATTTTTCTCTAATATTTCTAATAAAGTGCTAATCATATATTTGTTGGCATTAATAAAAACATCTTTACCATAAGGCATTTTTATTCCTCCGTTTGTAGGACGTAGAGAAACACCATTCACAGATTTCCCAATATTTCCTAACCCTTTTGTAATTACGTCAACAATTTGATAATCTTTTTCAGATAGTTGTTCTTTTGATATAAATACAGCTGCAGCCCCATCACCCCATAAATGTCCTGCTTGCAGATCTTTTTCATCGTGATACGCTGTATTATGTTCTGATGCAATAATAAGTGCATTGTTTGCCTTATTTGTTGCAAAATATCCTTCAATAATTTCAATGGCATTAATAAAAGATGAACAAGCAGCTGAAATTGAAATTGCTTTAGCATCAGAAATATTAAATTCTTTTTGAACCGAATGAGCAAGAGTTCCCACTGTATCATAGGGTGTATAAGTTGCTCCAATTATTAAATCAATATCTGTGATTGAATACGGTAACTGTTTCAAAGCCATGTTTACAGCTTTATTCGCCATTGTATTTGTGTTTTCTTTTGGAAGTGCTTTTCTTCTTTCTTGTATCCCTGTTCTACTTAATATCCATTCTTCAGATAATCCATTTACTTTTTTAAAATAGTTATTTCTAATTATCTGTTTTGGTAAGTAATGTGAAATTGTATTTATATACATTGTGTGATATTTTTATACGCAATATGTTTATTGGTCAGTTTAATTTAAAAAAAATTATTTCGATAATCCTTTTATTAAGATTCCTGATAAATCATCAAAATAGGGTGAATATTTTTCATATTTGTTTTGTAAAAAGAAAGGTATTTCAAGTCCTTTTAATACCATAATAAACATGTCAATTAAAACATCAATATCTTCAATAATTGTAAATTCTCCTTTATCAATACCATGTTGTATTATCTTTTTTATATTACTTTTTTCCCAATTATCCAGTCCAAAACGTAAATCATCAATAAAATCAAAGTGTTCAAAAAAATCTGCTCTAATTGTTTCATGGTAACTTACAGCATTATTTAAAATCTCCATTCTTTTAACTAAATAAAGTTTTATTTTTTCGACTGCTTTTAGTTCATTATTATTAATAATAACCGATAAATTACTTTGGAGATTATATATTTCCTTTGCAACAACTTCTCTAAATAAATCTTCTTTACTTGCAAAATGATAATATAAAGAACCTTTTGCTTTTCTTGCTATTTTAGCAATTTCGTCCATCGAAGTTTTATGAAAACCAAATTTACTAAACAATTTTGTAGCTACTGCTAAAATTTTATCTTTTGTATCGTTTTTCATGGTATTCGTTTTGACTATTTTCGTTTTTCAGTACAAAGATATACATAATTTTTATACTACCAAATTTTTTAACACATCTTAACTTTTTGCAGTGCAAGAAAATTTAAGGTACAGTAATAAATACACAAAATTTATAGTGTTTTATTCGTTTAAAACATATTGAAAATTTTTATTTTAGATTTTCAGAAACCTAAAAAATAGTTTTTGATTTGCAAATTTATATCCGTTTATATTTCCAGTTCCCAAACTTTAAATACAAATATGATAAGAGGCCAATTATTAAACCGTAAATTATTTCCACACACCAAACCCATTCAACTCTTGAGTTTTCAAGATTAACAAGTAAATATGTTATCAAAATATAAAGAACAATAACAATAGTTTCTATCATAAAAGAAACTTTGGTCATGCCGGTACCAGATACACCACTAAAAAACACAAATCCAGTTGTTAGAAATATTGCTGCTATACTAACCACGTAAAGTGCCGGTAGCGAATCCTGAATAAGTAATGTATTATTAGTATAAATTGACAAAACTTTTTCGGGAATCGTTATATTTACTAAAACTAAACCCAAAACGCCAAGAATACACAACTTTAAAATTTTAATAACAACAGGTATAACTTCACGGGTTCTTTCGCGTCCAATAAGAAAACTTACCAAAGTATTTGTAGCCGAAGTAAATCCCCAAATCGGAATCAGCATAACAACATAAATGCTTCTAATAATATTTGAAATAGCAAGTGAATGCTCTCCCATTTTCTCGACAAATAAGAAGAAGAAAAACCATCCTGTAAATGAAATAAAGTTTTGCATCATCATTGGCAATGCAACAGTTAATATTCGTTTTAAAAGTGCAAAATTGAATCTTTTGAACTTGAATAATCCAAAATACTTTGTATCAATAAATTTAATAGTATAAAAAATAAAGAAAATACATGCTGTAATTTCAGAAATAACCGATGCAATAGCAGCACCAGCAATTCCATACTCAGCAAATCCAAAATTTCCAAAAATCAAAGCATAATCAAAAAACACATTGGTAAAAGCCATAAAGATTGTGGTCCAGGTAATTACCTTCGTTCTAGCTATCCCAATATAAAATGCTCTAAATCCAAAGTTTATACAGGCAAATAGTAATCCTAGTATCCTGTAATTCAAATATTCCTGTGTTGCAACTTTTACTTGTTCAGACTCCAGAACTCTATCAAAAATAAATGGCATTGCACTTTTCATTGCAACAACTAATATTATAGCAAGTAAAACCAGGAAGTAATGAGAATGCTCAATTATAATACCTATTTCATTATGTTTATTTTCACCATACCTTCGGGCAACAATAATTTGGGTACCTACAGAAAATCCGAACCCGAGCATTATTAAAGTAAGGTAAAAAACACCTCCAATAGCAGCAGCGCCAAGCTCAACTTCCCCTACTCTACCTAAAAATGCAGTATCAGTAACACTAATAATATTTTGCACAATACTGCCAAGTATAATTGGATAAGCTATCTTCCAGATTCCTTTATATGTTATTGAAGTTTTTAACATTATTGCAAATTAAAAATTGCTAACAAAATTAAATCAATTTTTTTTTATTAAACAGCAATTAATTACGGAAAGCTTATTTCATCAAAAGTTTAAATAAATAAAAATGGTCATGATAATTGAATGATTTATCAAATAAAAGTGGGTGTTGAACAAAATATATAGTCAATCATTAAATGCAATGCATTAATCTTTGTATATTTGATATTTGGTTAATCTTAATATTAATTAGCATTACAAGCACATAACATAATTATATTATGTTGAGTAAATTAGTGAAAATCCAACAACTTTTTATATTTATACTTGCAAGTATCTTAATTATATCCTGTAAACCATCATCAGATAAACAGGAAAATGAGGAAAGGATTCCGTTAAGAGAAATTGATACCTCTACTGTTTTACTTAAAATTAATAATACACTGTTTACACTACCTTCACCATATCAGGCAACCTATTCTATAAAAAACAGTGACGTAGAATTTAAAAAGTCGTTATTAAATCCTCCTGATAATGTTTCAAATTATACTACAAATTTCAAGCAAGCAATAAATGTGGGGATTTATGGCACTGACTTAGGGTATTTAAATATTTATGATCAGATTCCTGATGTAATTTCCTATTTTACCGTTATAAAAAAATTAAGTCAGGAGCTTGGCATTCACAGTGCCATACAGGTTGATGTTATAGATAAAATTGAGAGAAACATTGATAATCAGGATTCTTTATTATATTACTTAACCGGAACTTACAGACAATTCGACTCTTATTTAAAAACAAATAACCGAAAAGATATTGGTGTACTAATTATTACCGGCGGTTGGATTGAGAGTTTATATATACTTTCGCATGCCGCTGTTGAAAGTAAAAACAGGCAGATAATAAATCGTTTGGGAGAACAAAAGCATCCCTTAGATAATTTAATTGAAATCTTATCTCCATATTATTATAATTCAAAAGATTTTTCTTTGTTAATTGATGATTTAGTTGATCTTGCCTATGAATTTGACGGAATAATTTATAGTTACACATACGAAAAACCAGAAATTAATCCCGAGAAAAAACATACACTGGTGAATAGTACATCGAATGTTATAATATCAGAATATCATTTAAAGACTATCGCTAATAAAATCTCATCTGTCAGGAATAAAATCATTTACTAATTTGATTTTTTATGAAATCTACATTCGCAAAATACCTGGTGCTTCTCATTATTAGTTTATACACGAATAATATAATAGCTCAAGATAATTCTGTAAAAAATTGTGCTGATTTTCTTACATCAGGATTTGTATCGGATGGACAGGAATATATAGCCAAGTTAGATGAAAATAACAGGACCAAATTTTATACTACTTTTTATGGGGGAAGCCAGTATCGCATCATTTCTTGTAGTGATATAGAAAATCATCCTTTAATATTATCAGTATTTGATACCGAAAAGAACCTATTATTTTGTAATAAACATTATGATTACACTCCTTTCTGGGATTTCACATTCACATCAACCATTGATTGCATTATTGAGCTTGAGTTTGACACTGAAACTCTTTTAAAAGATGAAGTAATGTTGTTAATTGGTTTTAAAGAAAAATAATCGTATTTTCGTGTATATCAACATTCTCGTTAGTTATAAATAGAAGTATATGAGTGAGCAAATTCTAAAAGCTTTAATGCAACTTTTTGCGATTATAGCACATCCTACAAGCGATGCAAGAGATCGAAAGTTAATTGTTGAATCATTTTTAAAAAGGCAATTAAATCAGGAAACTGTAAAAATTTACTTAAAAGTTTTTACAGATTATTATTCCGTACATCAGGAAAAACTTAGCGAAAAGAGCAAACGTAAAAAGCGATTCTCTTCAAGTTCTGTTCGAGTGCTTAAAATTTGCACCCAAATAAACGAAGAACTAACTCAGAGACAAAAAAATGTTGTACTTGTACAGCTTCTTGAATTTGTAAAATCAGGTGGCGAAATTACTAAGCAAGAAATGGAATTTATTACCACAGTTGCCGATAGTTTTTTTATCGAACGAGGTGAATACCAGGAGATTGAGGATTTTGTATTTTTTGGCAAAGATAAACTTCCTGATACTAAAAAGCTTTTAATAATTGATAATAACGAAAGCTTTGAGCATGAGAATATATTCCACATGACAAACTCTTTGCTGGAAGGACAGTTTAGAGTTCTTGAAGTAGCATCTGCAAATATGTATTATATAAAATACATGGGCAAAAGCGAACTATATTTAAACGGGCAGTTGTTTGAGCAGGAGAAAGTTCATGTTTTAAATAACGGCGCTTCGATCAGAAATCCAAAAATAAAATCTATTTATTACGGCGATATTATTAGTCAATATAATGTTGATAGAATAAAATCAAAAATTATATTTGATATAAGAGAAATTGGGTACAAGTTTAAATCCGGAGCTATTGGTTTACAGACTATGAGCTTTACGGAAGAATCTGGTAAACTTATAGGAATTATGGGAGCTAGTGGTGCCGGGAAATCTACTTTGATCAATGTTTTAAATGGGAGTTCAGCACCCACTTCCGGGGACGTTTTTATAAACGGAATCAATATACATACTGAAAAAGATAAAATAGAAGGTTTAATCGGGCATGTCTCTCAAGACGATCTTCTTATTGAAGAACTTACTGTATATCAGAATCTTTACTATAATGCTAAGCTCTGCTTTGATAATTATACTGAAGAAGAATTACAAAAAACCGTTCTTGAGGTTTTAGAAAACCTTGGGCTTTATGAAATTAGAGATATACAAGTTGGTAGCCCGTTAAATAAGAAAATAAGTGGTGGACAAAGAAAAAGATTAAATATTGCTTTAGAATTAATACGTGAACCTGCCGTTTTATTCCTCGACGAACCTACATCTGGTTTATCATCGCGCGATTCAGAAAATATTTTAGATTTACTTAAAGAATTAACTTTAAAAGGGAAATTAGTAATTGTTGTAATTCACCAGCCATCGTCAGATATTTTTAAAATGTTTGATAAGCTTATAATCCTCGATGTTGGAGGATATTTAATTTATAATGGTGATCCAATTGATTCTATTATATATTTTAAATCAAGTATGCAACATGCAAACTGGAGTGAAAGTGAATGTCATTGTTGTGGTAATGTAAATCCGGAACAAATTTTTAATATTATTGAGACAGAGGTGCTTGATGAATATGGAAATTTCACAAATGACAGGAAAATATCTCCTCTTGAGTGGAGAGAAAATTTTGATACCCACAAAGACGAAGAAGAAGTTGATACAAATTCAAAACCTCTTTCACTGGACCAAACTTTACCTGAAATTTCATTCAAAACACCGAATAAGTTTAAACAATTTCTTGTTTTTGTAAAAAGAGATATTTTATCAAAACTTGCTAATACACAATACCTGATCATCAATTTTCTTGAGGCACCCTTATTAGCATTTTTGCTCGCTTATATTATTAAATATTATAATGTAGGAAACAAAATTGGATATTCACTTAGTGAAAATAGCAATTTACCTGTATATATTTTCATGTCGGTCATTGTTGGATTATTTATAGGATTAACCGTTAGTGCCGAGGAAATCATAAAAGACAGAAAAATTCTTAAGAGGGAAAAATTTTTGAATTTAAGTTGGACAAGCTATTTATTTTCAAAAATCGCAGTACAATTTACATTGGCAGCAATACAAGCATTCTTGTTTGTTGTTATTGGCAATTCAATAATGGAAATAAGAGGAATGTATTTTGAATATTGGCTGGTACTTTTCAGTACATGGTGTGCAGCAAATATTATGGGTTTAGTAATCTCCGATAGCTTTAAAACAGTTATTACTATATATATTCTGATTCCATTCTTAGTAATTCCTCAATTGATTCTTAGCGGAATACTTGTAAAATATGAAAAACTGAATCCAAATGTTTCTAATCCGAGAGATATCCCATTTTACGGTGAAGTAATAACTTCCCGTTGGGCTTATGAGGCATTGGCTGTATATCAGTATAAGGAAAATAAATATGAAAAGCAGTTATACAAATATGATAAAGCAATGAGTATTTCAGATTTCAAGAAAAACTATTGGATCAGAACGTTAAAAAATAAAATTGCATTTATTGAAAGAAATTTTGAAAATAAAGAAAAATCAGATGAATTTAACCAGAATCTTAAACTTTTAAGAACTGAAATAAAGAAAGAACTGAATTCAGAATCTGGCCGAATTGTTAAATTTAAGCATTGCAATAAGCTTTATCATGATAAAATAGATATAGAGACCATACAAGCATTGAAAAATTATTTTGATATTTTAAATAGATATTACATTAAACTTTATAATAAAGCTAACGGACTAAAAGATGTGTTAATTTCAGATCTTCAAAAAACACCGGAAGATCGTGAAAACTTTATGAATTTAAAACGACAATACTATAATGAGAGTCTCTCTGAGTTTTTAAGGAATTCAAATGAAATTAATAGAATTATTGAATATAAAGGTGAACTTTTTCAGAAAATTGATCCAGTTTTTCTCGATCCTCAAAATAAATTTGTAAAAGCACATTTTTATGCACCGCGTAAACAATTCCTGGGCAAGTATTACGATACTTTTTGGGTTAATATTATTGTTATATGGGCAATGACAATTATGTTTTATTTTATTCTAAGATACAGGTTGTTAAGGAAAGCTCTTGACTACTTCGAACAAATAAAATTCAAACCTAATTAAAATAGAATACCCATCAATAACTGATGGGTATAATTTATGTAATGAAAGCTATAGAATAAATCTATCTATAGCTTTTTATATTTTATCAACTGCATGGATTTGGATTGCTGTTAATCAACTACTTCAATCATCTTAAAAGGAATACGAATAATTGATTCATAATCTTCACCTGCTTCAAGCATATCTTCATCATCCTCTTCGTAATACCAGTTTATAATAACTTCATTACGAGCTTTTTTAATAGCTTCTAATTTTTTAAAAACATCCAAAATACATTTTGACGAACTGGTATTAAAGTATTCTAACTGAATATTAACAGTAGTTAGCTGTTGAGGTTCTTTAGAATATTCTTCCAACCATTCCACCAACGGACGATAAAACTCTATTGAATTTTCGGGTATTGATCTACCTTTTATTTCAACTATTCCTGTTGCACCATCCATATTTACTGTTGGAGTTTTAGGTGTTCCTTCTAATGCAATTGATTCCATATTATTGTTTTATTTAAGGTTTTTATATTAATTATCAATGGTAATATTGAAACTAAAAAAAGAATAATCATCGTCATAATTATCGAACTCATAATCAACCCCGCCTCCGGTTCTTCTTGCAATATCTATTAAACCAAGACCTCCGCCACCTTTATCCGAGAATTTCTGATTATTTAATACAAATTTATACAATTCTTTTAATTCATCCCTGGTTAAAGATTTTATCTTATCTAAACGTTCTGTCAGCTTTTTAATCTTATCGTTTCTAATAAAATTTCCAGTTCTAATAACATATGATTCATCCATTTTAGATATAACAAAAATTCCAAAATGAATATCCATACTTTCATCTACCATATAAGGTAAATCATCAACATGGTGATATAGATTTTGTAAGCTCTCAACAAGTATGTTATAGATTTTCTTTTTTGTAATAGATTTATCAATAACATGATCGAGTTTTGATTCCACAACTCCAAGCACATTAGTTATAAGTTCAGCAGTTATACTTCCTTTATAAGCAAGAAGTACTTCCCCCTGATTCATTTTTGAATAACGCTCGTCAATATTAAAGCTCATAAAGGCTTTATAGTTTATTATCTTATCAAGTTGTATAAATTTAAAACTTTTTTCAACTTAAAACAAATATATTAAAAATTGGTTCAATTTAATAATTCAACCAACTAAAATTGCCAACTTGAACAGATATATTAAAAATTTGCACTTTTATTTTCTTACTAAAAATAAGTAAGTAAACGCTTGAATCAAAATTTTTTTTTTAATCGTATCAAAAAACTTAATGAATGGTGCTTTTTCTTATATTAACGTAAGTACGTACTAATTATATTTACTCTTTTTACTTCCTTCATAAATTGAATAATTCAGAAATTTGCATTCTAATGGACCATTAAATAGTGTTAGTTTTTTAGATGGATGTAAACCAATATGCTTTATTGCTCCAAAATTACTACTTAACAACCATACTTCATATCCTTTATACCTATCTTTAAATTTATCGCCTAAACCTTTATAAAAGCTATTAATTTCATTTATTTTAATTCGCTCTCCGTATGGTGGATTTGTAATTATAATTCCTTTTTCTGTTTTAGGAGGAATATAATTTTCAATAGGATTTATATGAAGATCAATTTTTCTTTTAAGCCCTGCATTTGAGATATTCTCTTTGGCTATTCTTATAGCTATTTCTGAGATATCAGAACCAACAATCTTAATATCAGACTCAACTTCAGGGCTGTTTTCTTCGTAAATGTTTTCCAATAAATTATTATCAAAATCATTCCATGTTTCAAAACCGAACTTTTTTCTATAAATACCAGGAGGAATATTATTTGCAATCATTGCGGCTTCTATAATTATTGTACCTGAACCACACATTGGATCAACAAAAACATCTGTCTTATTCCATCCTGACATAAGGATCATACCAGCAGCAAGCACTTCATTCAGTGGTGCTTTATTGGTTTTTAGTCTATATCCTCTTTTATGCAAGGAATCACTGGAGCTGTCCAGAGAAACAGTACACAAATCGTTAGAAATGTGAATATTAATTCTAACATCCGGATCTTCAACATCTACATAAGGTCGTTTTTGAAATTTTTCGCGAAACTGATCAACAATTGCATCTTTTACTCTTAATGCCACATATTTTGAATGAGAAAAATGTTCAGAGTAAACAACGCTATCTATAGCAAAAGTATTTTTCAAATCAAAATATACACTCCAATCTATTGTTTGAATTTTATTATACAGTTCCGTATCATCCGTCACCTTAAATTCTGCAATAGGTTTCAATACTCTTAGTGCTGTTCTTAAATGAAAATTTGCCCTGTACATTAAATCCTTATCGCCGGTAAATTCGACCATTCGGTTTCCTTTTTTCAAATCAGACGCACCTAATTGTTTCAATTCATTAAAAAGCACATCTTCTAAACCGCGAAAGGTTTTAGCAACTAAGCGAAAATTGTTATTTTTATTATCCACTATAATTTATTTTATTTTTGATATACCTTAAATCCGCAAGTTAACATCTAAAGCGTTGATAGTCATCGGATGACTCTTTTATTAAAAGTGTGGTAAAATTAAATTAAAGCGCTATCTGTCAACAAGTCATCCGATGACTTGCGCACTTAAGTATCTAAAAACTCGTTTACATGCTTAAGGGCATTATTGAAACGATCATTGCCTTTTCCCTTCACTATTTTATAATTAAATCCAAGCCTATTCAATTCTTCTTTATATATTTCAAATAATTGTTCTCTCATCGCACCACCATTTTCTCTAACGGGATCAGGAATCCATGGTATATCATTATTACATAACAAAAATAAATCGATATTACTATCTTTGATTTTTTCATCAATCCAATCAGGAACTCTGTTGAAAACCAATTTAAACCATATTTTAGTAATTATCAAATATGTATCATAAAACAGAATCTTATTTGCCTTTTGATAATATTCATTTTCCAACTCAATTTGTTTATCTGCAATGTGTTCAACATCATCATAAATATATGGCCTTTTAAGATTTTCAATATATTCACGAGCATATTCAGGAACCGATACTGTATTATACTTACCAGACAAGAACTCTGACAATTCTGTTTTTCCGGTAGATTCAGCTCCAATTAAAACTATACGTTTAATTTCTTTTTTAACTCCTTTTTCCATTCGATATAACCTAAAATTGCCAGTACAGTATAAACGGCAAACAATATTACGGTTGGATATAATTCTTTATAAATATACAATCCTAAGGATACAGAATCAACAATAATCCAGATAATCCAATGTTCAATAATTTTTCTGGCTAACATCCATGTTGCAACAAAACTGGCAGCAGTTGTAAATGCATCCCAGTATGGAATTTCCGAATCGGTATAATTCACTAAAACATACGATATAATAACAAATAAGACTATAGTAGCTAGAAACAAATATATTCCCAGTTTAATATTCGTTTTAGTTATCTTCAGATCATCCTGTTTTTTACTTTTTGCACCAAACATCCAGTAAGACCAACCATACACACTCACTATGAGGTAATATACCTGTAAACCCATATCAGCATAAAACTTGGTAACAAAAAAAACATATATATATAATGC
>JAUVLS010000051.1 GCA_030600625.1 Bacteroidales bacterium | reverse complement strand
ATGCGTTTTTTTGGACTCATAGGTAAATCGTTGGAGCATTCTTTTTCACCGGTATTCTTCAAGGAAAAGTTCGAAATAGAAGGAATCAACGATTGTTTCTATAATCTTTATCCTTTAAAAAATATTGATGAGTTTAATCAATTGATCAGCGATTTTACCGAGTTGTCAGGTGTAAATGTTACCATACCCTATAAGCAGGAAATAATTCCTTTCCTTGACGAAATCGATGATAATGCTAAAGAAATAGGTGCTGTTAATACAATTAAGTTTGAATGGAAACAATCCAAACTAAAACTTATAGGTTATAATACCGATTACCTTGGATTTATTGATAGCCTTAAACCGCTTTTAAAAAAACAACATAAAACTGCTCTTGTTCTGGGAACAGGTGGGAGTTCTGTGGCTGTTACGTATGCTTTAAAAAAACTTGGCATTAAATATATTAATGTATCGCGAAATCCGGTAAACACAGAAATATTAAGTTACGATTCCTTACATGAAGATTTAATTAATGATTACAAATTAATTATTAATACCACTCCACTGGGAATGTATCCTGATACTTCTCAAAGTCCTGATATACCTTACAATGGAATAAGCAAAGATCATCTATTGTACGATTTAATTTATAATCCGAAACAAACCGAATTTTTAAAGAAAGGAAAAAGTCAAGGGGCTGATATAAAAAATGGTACTGAAATGCTAATTAATCAGGCCGAATTTTCATGGAAAATATGGAATAATATTCCTCTTAAATAGGATTATTGAAAGCGTAATAATTTTAAATTAAATATTTCCGTTGAAAACTTGTTGTGAAACACATTTTGTCATGATATTATTCATGTGAATTATAATGCAGGAACTTGATTTTTGTGTAACTTTGCTTAAAAATTGAAAATTAATCTAATTTGCTGATACACAATGGATTTATTAAATCGAATTAAAAATAATGCGAAACAGTATAACAAAAAGATAGTTCTTCCTGAATCTACCGAAGAAAGAACTATTACAGCTGCTGATGAAATAATTAAGGAAGGAATTGCACAGATTATTCTAATTGGTAATCCTGAGGAAATTAAAAACAAAGCAAAAGAATTAAATCTTAGCAATATTGATAAGGCTATAATAATTGATCCTAAAAATCATAATAAAAAAGATGAGTATATTGATTTGATGGTTGATATACGCAAAAAGAAAGGACTAACTCGCGAAAAAGCTGCAAAACTAATTGAAGATCCATTATTTCTTGCAACAATAATGATTAAAAATGGTGATGCTGATGGCGAAGTTGCAGGTGCCGAAAATGCAACCGGTGATGTTTTAAGACCTGCTTTTCAATATGTGAAAACTAAACCTGGATTTAGTGTAGTTTCCGGAGCTTTTTTAATGATTTTAAAAGATAAAAATTTTGGAGAAGATGGTTTGCTTGTTTTTGCTGATTGTGCTGTTCATCCAAATCCAACAGATAAAGAACTTGCGGAAATTGCTGTAGCCACAGGCGAAACAACAAGGGCTATTGCAGGTTTCGAACCACGTATTGCAATGCTTAGTTTTTCAACTAAAGGAAGTGCTATACACGAAATGGTCGATAAAGTAGTTAATGCAACAAGAATGGCCAAAGAAATGGACCCATCATTAAAAATTGATGGTGAATTGCAGGCAGATGCGGCAATTATAGAAGCTATCGGACAGAAGAAAGCTCCGGGAAGCGAAATAGCCGGAAAAGCTAATGTATTGGTATTCCCTACACTGGAAACAGGAAATATTGCTTATAAGTTAGTACAGCGTTTGGCTGGAGCTGAGGCTGTAGGCCCAATATTACAAGGAATGGCAGCTCCGATTAACGATCTTTCCAGAGGTTGTTCAGTAAGTGATATTGTGAATTTAGTTGCAATTACAGCAAATCAGGCAGCAGGAAATTAATTTTTTTTATATATAAGGCAAATTAATAAGATGAAAGTTTTAGTATTAAACTGTGGTAGTTCGTCTATTAAGTACCAACTATTAAATATGACAAATTCTGATAATGCTGAGGTATTAGCAAAAGGGATTGTTGACCGAATAGGTATTTGCAATGGTGAGCTTAAGCATAAAACTAAAGATGGCAAAAAATACAATTTTACAACTGATATTCCTGATCATACAAAGGGAATTGATTTGATTTTTGACGCGCTGTTATCACCTGACCATGGCGTGATGAATAGTGTTGAAGAAATTACAGCGGTAGGTCATCGTGTTACGCATGGTGGTCCATATTTTAAAGAAAGTGCACTAGTTACAAAAGAGGGTAAAGAACGAATTGAGGAATGTATTGAATTAGCACCACTTCATAATCCGGCAAATCTTAAAGGTATTTTAGCCATGGAAAAATTATTGCCTAAAGTACCTCAGGTGGCTGTTTTTGATACTTCATTTCATCAATCAATGGAGCCAAAAGCATTTCTGTATGGATTACCTTATGAGTATTATGAGAAATATAAAGTAAGGCGATATGGTTTTCATGGTACAAGTCATAAGTTTGTTGCAAAAAAAGCTTGTAAACTAGTAGGTTGGAACTGGGAAGATAAAAAAGTAATTTCTTGCCATTTAGGAAACGGTGCATCGGTTGCCGCTATTAAAAACGGTAAATCAATAGATACCTCAATGGGTTTTACTCCAGTCGAAGGATTATTGATGGGAACACGTGCCGGTAACCTTGATTTAGGTGCTTTGTTATTTATCGCTGAAAAGGAGGATTTAACAATTCAAGATAGCAAAAATATGATTAATAAGCGCAGTGGTTTATTAGGTATTTCAGGCCTGTCATCAGATATGAGAGATCTTGAGCAAGCTGCCGCAGACGGAAATGAAAGAGCAAAGTTAGCATTGGATATGTTCACTTATAGAGTTATACATTATATTGGTGCTTACGCTGCTGCGATGGGAGGTGTGGATTTAATATTGTTCACCGGTGGAATCGGCGAAAATGGTTTTGATGTGAGACGTGATGTTTGTGAGAATCTCGAATTTTTAGGTGTTGATTTTGATGTTGAATTGAATGATAAAAAACGTGGTATTGATCTGGAACTGACTAAGCCAGGATCCAAAACAAAAGTTGTCGTGGTTACAACTGACGAAGAACTGGTTATTGCACAGGATACTCAAAAAATTGTTAGTGGTTTATTATAAATTTGCCTATATATTTTAAAATAGATTTATTATATACTTTTTGTGGCAATTTTAGACCTGTGTTTAAAATTTAAAAAATAATAAAATGACTTATAAATCATTAAACGATATAATAAATATTGCTAAGGGTAAAGAAACAAGACGATTAGCAGTTGCAGCAGCAGCAGACATGCCTGTTTTGAAAGCTGTTAAGAATGCTTACCTCGAAGGCATAATTATTCCGGTACTGGTTGGAAATAAAACTGAGATTGAAAGAATATGCAAAGAAATAAACTTTGATCTTTCCGGAATCGAAATTTATGAAGAAAACATCCCTGCTATATCATCAGTTAAAGCTGTTGCTCTTATTAAAGAGGGAAAAGCAGATATTTTAATGAAAGGTCTGGTAAGTACGGCTCCTTTATTAAAAGCCGTTCTCGATAAAGAAAATGGTTTAACAAAAGGATCAACATTAAGTCATTTTGCACTTATCGAATCGCCGTATTATAATAAGTTAATTGGTATTACTGATGCAGGAATGAATATTTTACCAAGTTTAAACGAAAAGGTAGATATAATAAATAATTCTGTTGAAGTATTTCATCGATTAGGAATAAAAATACCTAAAGTTGCTGTCGTGGGGCCTTTGGAAGTTGTAAATCCTAAGATCGAGTCAACAACTCATGCTGCCATGTTAGCTGTAATGAACAGAAGAGGACAAATACAAGGATGTATAGTTGATGGACCTTTAGCAATAGATAATGCAGTTTCGAAAAAGGCTGCCGAACATAAAGGTGTTGTTAGCGATGTAGCTGGTGATGCTGATATTTTAGTTGCTCCGGATTTAAATAGTGGAAACATGCTTTACAAAACATTAATGTTTATGGGAGGATGTACTTCTGCCGCTGTTATTATGGGAGCTAAAGTTCCTATCGTTCTTACTTCAAGAGCAGATGCAGATAAAAGTAAAATGATGTCGATAGCTTTAGCTGCGGCAATGTAATATTGTGTGGAATAATTAATTTGAAAAATAAATAAAAATGGAAAACCAAAGAATTTTAGCTATAAATCCGGGTTCAACATCAACAAAGATAGCTGTTTATCAAGGTTCAAAATCAATATTCCTGAAAAATGTTAAACATTCTTCAGAAGATTTAAAACCTTTTCCGAATATCGTTGATCAGTTTGAGTTTAGAAAAAAAATTATTTTAAAAGAACTAAAAGAAGCCAAAATAAGAATCGATTTAATTACAGCTATTGTTGGCCGTGGAGGATTGGTTAAGCCAATAGAATCAGGTGTTTACGAGGTTAATGAACAAATGATTAAGGATTTGTATGAAAGTAAATTAGGTGAGCATGCAAGCAATTTGGGAGGTTTAATTGCAAATGATATTGCTAAATCTTTAAAAGGAGCAAGAGCCTTTATTGCTGATCCTATTGTTGTTGACGAGATGGAAGATGTAGCTCGTTATGCTGGCCATCCTAAATTTACTCGTCATTCAATTTTCCATGCTTTGAACCAAAAAGCAATTGCTCGGAAGTATTCAAAATCTGTTGATAAACCTTATGAAGAACTTAACTTAATTGTTGCTCACTTAGGGGGTGGTATTTCTGTCGGTGCTCACAAAAAAGGAAAAGTTATTGATGTGAATAATGCTCTTGATGGTGATGGCCCATTTTCTCCTGAAAGAACAGGTACTTTACCTTGCGGACAGGTTGCAAAACTTTGTTTTAGTGGCGAATACACTCATGATGAAGTTAAAAAGATGATAAAAGGAGAAGGTGGTTTTGTATCTTATCTTGGAACAAATGATGCTTACGAAGTTGAAATGAAAATTAAAGCTGGTGATAAGAACGCAGAAAAAATACATGATGCAGTTGGATATCAGTTAGGTAAAGAAATTGCATCATTAAGCGCTGTTCTAAAAGGAAAAGTTGATGCAATTATTTTAACAGGTGGTATGGCTCACGATAGAATTGTAGTTGATTATATTAAAGAAATGGTTACGTTTCTTGCTCCGGTTATTGTTTATCCTGGCGAAGATGAAATGGAAGCATTAGCAATGAATGGCCGAATGGTTATGACTAATGAAATAGAACCAAAAATCTATAAATAGAAAATTATAATATTTGTTGAAAAGGCATCTGTTTTGATGCCTTTTTTTATGGTGTTGAAATACTTACAGGTATTATCTTGCCATTAAAATATTTACTTCCATTGATTGCAAAATCGTATATGAAATTGGCCATTTCGTCTGCATTTAGTGGTGCATTAAAATCGGGGAAAGCGGTTTTTAGCATTTCGGTATTAACTGCCCCAAGAGCTAAACAGTTAAATTTAATATTATTGTTTTTGAATTCTTCGGCCAGGCATTCCGTTAAATTAGCCAAAGCTGCTTTACTTGAACTGTAAAATGACAAGCTCGGAAATTTAGAACTTCCCTGATAAGCTCCCATACTTGAAATATTAACCACATGTCCCAATTTACTTTCTTTAAGAAATGGAATTAAATCTTGTATTAAAACTGAATGACTAATAAAGTTAATATTATAAATTTTCTGAATTTCTTTAATATCCATATCTACAAAAGATTTATTTATTAGAAATCCGGCGTTGTTAATCAGGATGTCTACAGAGTCGATATGTTTTATTATTTCATTTTTAAGCTTGTCTTTTACATTATTTGGATCTTCAATATCAAATACTACAATTTTAATTTTACTTTTTAAATTCTGCTTGTTACAATCGTTTTTTAACTCTTTAAGAAGATTCTCGCTTCGTGCAATAGCTACAACCGTGTTATTTTCATCTTTTGCAAATAATTTCGCAAGATGAAAACCAATTCCTTTGCTCGCTCCAGTGATTACTATATTCATAATTTATGTATTATATTTAAATATTATTTGGGAATTTAAATATTTTTTATGATTTAATAAATTTGTTTTGTAAAAATAGATTATTTATGAGAATAGCTAAAGTAGTATTAAGTTTTATATTTTTTATTTTAATAACGATCCATCAGGTAGATGCTCAGAAAAATAAAAACATTAAAAATAAATTAGAAGGAGAAACAAAAGAATCGTATTTATTTTGGGGTGGCTCATTATGGATGGGTTTTGGAGCTTATACTTATGTAGATGTAAATGTTATATTTGGAACTCAATTAACTGAGAGATTGAGTATGGGATTAAGTGGAAAATATCAATATTACAATGATAAAAGATCAATGTATGGCGATTTTGAAACAAGTGTATATGGTGGCAGTGTTTTTTCTCAATTTGCCGTTGTTAAAGATTTTAGAAATCTTATTAAAGTAAAAGGGCATAGTGGAATAATTGCACATGTCGAATATGAATTTCTAAATACAGAATATAATTACATATATTTTAATGATCCCGATTTAAATTACGATAGATATTGGTTACACAATATACTTATTGGAGGAGGGTATGTTCAACAAATGGGACGAGGTTCAAAATCTTATATTATATTATTGTGGAATATAAATGAAACAGATGACAATCCGTATACCTATCCTCAATTGAGAATAGGATTTTCTATTGCAATTTAATTATTGTATGTATTTCGACATTATGGCAAGCAGGTTTTCAGGACGAATTGGTTTCGATATGTAATCATCGCAACCAGCTTCCATACTTGCATCTTCATCTTCTTCCATTGCATACGCAGTTTGTGCAATGATTGGTAAATTAGGAAAATCCTTTTTTATTTCAATAGTAGCCTCAAGACCATTTAAATCAGGCATTTTTATATCCATTAACACAATGTCTACTTTTTCAGTATTACAAATATCAATGGTTTCTCTTCCGGTTTTTGTCCAGATCACTTGGGCCTTTGTTGGCTTTAAAACAGCTTTTAGGAACAAATAATTTATTTGCTCATCTTCAGCTATAACAACAACTTTATTTTCCCAATTTCTCAACATGATCCAAATGTATGAAAAAGAATGAATTATTTTTTTAAAACCTCAAACATTTTTTTCCCAATTTCAGCAGGGGATTCAACCACATGAATTCCACAATCGCTCATAATCTTCATTTTTGCTTCTGCAGTATCACCTTTTCCTCCAATAATTGCACCTGCATGACCCATTCGTCTTCCTTTGGGTGCTGTTTTCCCGGCAATAAAACCAATAACTGGTTTTGTTCCGTTTTCTTTTATCCATTGTGCCGCTTCAGCTTCCATATTTCCACCAATTTCTCCAATTAAAATAATCCCTTCTGTTTCAGGATCATCCATAAGCAATTTAACGGCATCGCATGTTGTTGTTCCTATAATTGGGTCTCCACCTATACCAATACAGGTTGATTGCCCTAATCCTGTTTTTGTTATTTGATCTACTGCTTCGTAGGTTAAAGTACCTGATCGTGATACTATACCAATAGTTCCTTTTTTATGAATGAAACCTGGCATTATTCCAACTTTTGCTTCTCCGGGAGTAATTATCCCGGGACAATTTGGGCCAACCATTCTACAATCTTTATCTTTAAGAAACTCCTTAACTTTTACCATATCCGAAGTAGGAATTCCTTCGGTAATTGTAACAATAACCTTAATTCCGGCATCAGCAGCTTCCATAATTGCATCGGCAGAAAAAGAAGGAGGAACAAAAATAATTGATACATCAGCCCCGGTTGATTTAACAGCATCTTCTACAGTATTAAAAACGGGTTTTTCTAAATGTGTCTGACCACCTTTTCCGGGAGTTACTCCACCAACAAGATTGGTTCCATACTCTATCATTTGTTGCGCATGAAAAGTACCTTCGCTGCCTGTAAATCCCTGAACAATTATTTTTGAATTTTTATTTACTAATACGCTCATTTGTATTTTTGTTTTATGAAAAATCAAAAATACATTAATT
>JAUVLS010000127.1 GCA_030600625.1 Bacteroidales bacterium | reverse complement strand
TTCGGTATACGCATTTTTTACATCTATCTTTTCCGGTGTAGCCCAGTTGGCTTCAATGCCATTTTCTTTTTCCCAGTCTTTTGAAGAATTATATTGAGACCCGGAAAAATCTAAATTTATATTGTTAAAATTTGGTTTCATAATTTTAGTATTTAGATTAATAGTATCGAGTATCAAGATTTCTTTATCTTGTTTCTCAAGCTATATATCATTTTTTGAATCTCTTCAATTTCACTAATTAAAATATTATAATCTGATTTTATTAAAAAATCTAAATCGAAAGATAGAATTATTAATGTTTCAAGCTCATAGCTTGATCCGTTTGCAATATCAAGAAATCTACAGAAATCATTATCTGTATTACGTCCAGCTCCTTCAGCAATATTTGCCGGTATAGAAATAGAAGCTCTCTTAATCTGAGAGACAATTCCATACTTTTCTTCATCGGGAAAAGATTTTAGGATTAAATATATTTCCTTAACCAGTTTTTTTGCTTTCTGCCAAACGATTAACTCTTTAAAATTATGCATCTAATTTTTATTTAAATGATTTTTCTTAACGTCTTGATACTCACATCTCAATACTCATATCTAATTTAAACTATTCCCAACTCTTTTTGAAATCCTTCAAGTGTTTCAATTAAGTTCGATTTCATATGAATAAAATGCTTAATTCCTTTTGATTTTAAATCATCAATACTTTTAGGATAACCTGCAATAACTGTGATTACTTTATCGCCCAGTTTTTCGAGAACAGCAGGTGCAACTTCTGTATATTCATCATCGGAACTACAAATCACAACAATATTTGCTTTTTGTTCCATAGCAGCATTTACACCTTCGTCAACTGAGTCAAAACCGGGATTATCAATAACTTCAAAACCAGCACAAGCAAAAAACCCTGATGCAAATCCGGCTCTTGCTTTACGCATTGTTAAATCGCCAATAGTTAATAAGAAAACTTTGGGAGTTTCCCCGCCTGCCAGACCTGCCTGTTCGGCAGACAGGCGGGCAGATTTTGCCTTTTCGGTTTTTAAACGTAATAATTCCATTTGCTCAGCACCACGATATGGTTTAATTGGTTCGGCAATGGCATCGTCTTTTTTGCTTGATTTTGATGTAACAACATCAGCAGTAATTTTAGCATCAGCCTTTTCTAATGCATTAGGATACTGATTTGTTCCTAATAAAATATCACGACGAGTAGCTAAATTCAAATTACGTTTATTTGCTGATTCGTTTACTTGCTCCTGAATAAATCCACCTTTGAATGCTTCAACATATCCGCCTTTTTCTTCAATTTCACGGAACAATTTCCATGCATATTCAGCAATTGAATTTGTTAAATTCTCGATATAATAAGAACCACCGGCAGGATCGATAATCTTATCCAAATATGATTCTTCTTTTAATATAATCTGTGTGTTACGTGCAATCCGATCAGAAAAAACAGTCGCTTCTTCAAAAGCTTTATTAAATGGAATGACAGTTAATGAATCAACACCTGCAATAGTTGCCGACATAGATTCTGTTGTTCCACGTAACATATTAACATAAGGATCATAAATTGTTTGATTAAACTTAGATGTAACCGCATGAATATTCATTTTTGCTACTTCCAAATTACCTGGTTTGTAAGCTTCTACAATTTTAGCCCAAAGCATACGAGCTGCTCTAAACTTTGCTATTTCCATAAAATAGTTTGAGCTTACACCAAAATTAAATTTAATGTTTTGAGCAACAGTGTCAATATCTAATCCTTTTTCGGTTAAAAGATTTAAATACTGATTTCCCATTGCCAAAGCAAATGCTAATTCCTGAACAATAGTAGCTCCAGCATTATTGAACATTTCACCATTAACTCCAATTACTCTAAAATCAGGAAGATCTTTTGCTTTTTCGATTAATTCTTTTGCTGTCTCAAAAACCTCATCCTGAGCTTTACAGAAATTACCATTTAAAGAAAGATGAGCCATTGGATCGAATCCAACAGAACCTTTTACTTCATTTTTATTGATATTTTCTGATTGGATTTTTGCATTTAAGAAATCAATAAAAGGATGAGCTGCAGTAGCGCCAAGTATATTTAGTTCGATACTCTCAAGGTGAATATCATTTAATAATATTTCAAACTCACTGTTTGAGAATTTTTCTTTACAAGTAAGGTCAAACCCTATGGAATCAACACCTTTCATTAGAATGTCAAGTGCTTTTTTATTCGCTTCAGCAATATCGTTAGCATCAATATCCTGGCGAACATACCAAGTATTGCTTTTAACTTTATTTCCACGAACGTAAGGAAATTCTCCGGGAAAGTATTTCAGGTATTTCAGATTTTCAAGATGTTCAGCACGATAATATGGCTGTACGCTAAAACCTTCGATGGTTCTCCAAACCAGCTTCTTTTCATAATCTGCACCTTTCAGATCAGCTAAGATCTTCTCTTCCCACTCCTTAGTAGAAACGGGAGGAAATTCTTCGAACAATTTTGTTTGTTTTATTTTGTCTGCCATAACAAATTATAAAAATTAAATTTTGTGCAAAATTAGTCCATTTCACATTAAAAATCATGATTTTTAACATAATTTGATATGCTTTAGAATATAGAAATTTAGTATTGAGTATCGGGAATTTAGTATTTAGATATTAATAAATTCGATAACATAGTTTATGTTAATAGAAGAAACCAAAACATCCGAAGTTTTGAAAACTTTGGATGGTTAATTATTTATTCTTAAGCTTTAATTTAATGTATATATTTTTAAATCATTTTAATCTTTAATATCTTTGATATAAATATTTTCATAATGAATTCAAAAAAACTTGCTCAAGAAATAAAACAACACCTGAATACACATTTATCAAATCGTGTAACCGATGTGGTTATTTTTGGTTCTCAAATAAAAGGAAATGCTAAAAGTAATTCTGATTATGATGTTTTAATCATTTTAAAAGATGATTATGATAGAAAAACAAAAAGAACAATCAATGATTTGTGCTATGATTTTGACTTAAAGTATGATATCTTTCTTGATACTCAGATTATTTCAGAAGATGAACTTAAAAATGGATTAAGAGGCAAGCATCCGATATTTAAAATTGCAATTAAAGAAGGTCTTCATGCATGATAAACGATAGAGATAAAAAAGAATTAATTCATTATCGTCTCGAACAAGCCAAAGAGACTATTACAGAAGTTGAAAAATTAATCGTATCAGATTTATTAAAAGTTGCTGTTAACAGGATTTATTATGGAATATTTTACAGTTTAAACGCATTGGCTTTAAAATATAACTTTCAATCATCAAAACATTTACAATTAATTGGTTGGTTTAATAAAAATTTTATAAAACCGGAATTAATTGAACCCAGGTATGGAAGAATTTTACGCGATAGTTTTAAAAACAGAAGTGATGGTGATTATGCTCCCTTTATTGAATTTAATAAAGAAGATGTAGTTGATATGCTTAATGACATGAAAGAGTTCATTTTAAAAATAAATTCCTTTATTGAAAAGAATCAGTAAAAGTTCACATAAAAAACTTGTAATAACCAAAACATCCGAAGTTTCGAAACTTCGGATGTCTATTCGTTTTTAGATTAAATGTTATTCTTTTGAAGGATCTTCTACCCGACCCATGAACAATATTGAGTTTGTATATTTTTCGCGTATTACAAATAAGAATGATCTGTCGGCAATGAATTGACTGGATGGATTTACGCTTGTAAAGCTTATCTCAACTGAAGTAACAGCAGCAGCTTCGGTACCCTTTTCATTTACCTCGATAAATGTTTTGTGTTTTACTTTCGAGATATACAGTTGCATATTTTCAATTATGTTTGAGAAATCAGCCTGATCGGGATCAAAAGCTAATGTAAGACCCATATTTTTTAGTACTTCGTTGAGTGCTTTTTCGTAAGCAAATTTGAACTTTGGAATTACAACATCAAGTTCACCAACTTCGGTAAAATCATTTAACCATTGATTATAAGTATCATTATTCCACAATTCTAAAACATCATCAATAGTTTTATCTTCATCTGGTAAAATGATAAACATACTGAAATTGCCGCGCCCATACGGCAAGTCGAGAATTGTAAAATCATCGTGCCCCATTACTTTGGCAGTAATTAACTGATGCATGAAAGGAACTGTTATTTTGCTCCCGTTGCTTAAAGTAAATTCGCCATTTACTGTATTTGATTCTTCGAACTGATATTTCCAGTTACCTTTGAAATAAACAGCATTAATCAGAAACATAAGTGTCATAGGATCGATTTCATCAATAATTTCTTCGATCTTATCGTTGGTTTTATCTTTCACCCATGCATTTATTATATCAACTGCCTCATCGTTAAAAACCAGTTGTTGTACTTCTGCATTATAATAATCTTCATTTACCTGTATAAATTCAGGTTTAATTGTATATTCATCACGATACCAAATTGAGTTTGCAATATCGATGATTACACTCGGGTCAACTTCAAGCAAGGCCTCAACCAGTTCCTGAGCAGATTGATTTACCTCCTCAATTGTAAGATCATTTAAAAACAATGTTTCTTCAAAGGCTTTTTTAGTATCACCATCGGCTCCATTGTAAGTCATTAGTAAGGCTTGCGATATGCTTAAAGGAGAAATCATCAGGTTTTTATCTTTATCAGCATTGAGCATTCGTTTGAATATTTCGATTCCAAACTGATTGTCGGATGATACCATATCCTTAGAGTTTACAGAAAGGACTATTTCTTTTTCTTCAGTTGGATATTCAGGACCATTATCATCCTTTTCGCATGATACTATAATTACACTAAGTAAAATAAGCAGGTAGTTCATTGTTTTTTTCATTTTTTATGATTTTTCAGGTTACATTATACAGATGAAACCCGAATCAGAATGGTTGCGTAATAAAGTAATTATGCAATTATTATTGTTTGAAGCTTAAATCTTGTTTTTATTTGTAAAACATCCAAAGTTTTGAAAACTTCGGATATTTAATTCATAATGAAATTTCTATACCGGAATCTTAATACAAAACTCCACCATGCCATTTTTATTCTGAACAGAAAGTTGTCCTTTGTGTTCTTCAATTAATTTGTAGGCTATTGAAAGCCCAAGGCCTGTTCCTTTATCTGGATCTTTAGTAGTGAAAAATGGATCAAAAATGTTGTCTAGCACATCGTCAGGAATTGCAGGGCCTGTATTTGAAATACAGATCTGAGCAAAATCTGAATTCTTTTGCTTAATTAAAGAAGTTTTTATGATGATTTTTTCATTATTTAATTTCGGTTTTTCATGAATAGCTTCCAATGCATTTTCGAAA
>JAUVLS010000021.1 GCA_030600625.1 Bacteroidales bacterium | reverse complement strand
TAAATATAGTTTCCATAGCCTGCAATTGCATCAGCTTTATTGCAATATTACTGAAGATAATATCGACAGCTTAAATTTATTCCAAAGCAAAGGTTTTAAACTTATAGGTACAAAAAGAGACTGGCTTATATTTCCTCAAGGGAAAAAAGATGAGTTCATATTTCAACTAATCAACAAAGATAATTAACCAATCAATTTCATTTTTTATTTTAACTAGATTGATATTGTATTAAATTCAGGCACTTCCTTTAAAAAAAAGTAATTCTGTTTTTCATAATCAATCTTGCAACAATAATGATCTAAGCCATTGGATACAATTAAAAATTCAACATTAAATTTCATATTATATCTTGCAATCTGATCAAATACTTTTTGGTTAATCTTTATATCTGGTGCTTTAAATTCAAGAATCAAAAAAGGAAAACCTTTTTTGTTATAAATAACAGCATCGCTCCTTTTTGATAAGTTATTAAGTTTAAACTCCATCTCAACAGCAATTAACGAAGCAGGATATTTTTTGTCATCAACAAGGAATCTTAGAAAATTTTGCCGAACCCACTCCTCAGGAGTTAATATCACAAATTTCTTTCGAATAAAATCAAAAATGTATTTTCTTTGTTCTATTAATTTTATATTGAATGAATAAGTTGGTAAATTTAACCTCTCCATATAAAACCTGTTTATAAATTAAGTTTATAAAAATAAGAAAGAATTAAAACAAAATACCATCCTATGAAAACAAAAGATGAAATAGTAAAAGATTGGTTACCCAGATATACAGGATGTGCGCTTGATCAATTCGGGAAATATATTTTATTAACCAATTTTTCTCATTACCTGGAATTATTTGCAGAATGGAACAATGTGGAAATCATTGACCCGAATGCTAATATGCAATGTGCTACTGCTGATGGAATAACAATGATTGATTTTGGAATGGGAAGTGCTAATGCTGCAACAATAATGGATTTATTAAGCGCGATTAACCCAAAAGCCGCTCTGTTTCTTGGTAAATGTGGAGGATTAAAAAAGAAAAATGAGCTGGGTGATTTGATAATCCCAATTGCCGCTATTCGTAGCGAAGGAACTTCAAATGATTTTTTACCACCTGAGATTCCTGCTTTGCCTGCTTTTGCACTACAAATGGCCGTTTCCAGTGCTATACGAAATCACAAAAGAGATTATTATACCGGTACTGTATTTACTACCAATAAACGTGTTTGGGAATACGATGAACGATTTAAAAAATACCTGCAAAAAACCCGATCAATGGCAATAGATATGGAAACAGCAACTATCTTTGTGGTAGGTTTTGCCAATGAAATACCAACAGGAGCACTTTTACTGGTTACTGATCAACCGATGATTTCGACCGGTGTTAAAACTTCGAAAAGTGATAAACTGGTAACTGAAAAATACGTTGACGATCATATAAAAATTGCTATTGAAGCGTTAAAAGAAATTAGAGAAAATAAAGAATCTGTTAAGCACTTACGTTTTTAATAGAATTTAAATATGAGTTTTGAGCAAATACTATCTGACTTAAAAAACAAAATTTACAAACCAATTTATTTTTTATCGGGTGATGAGCCTTACTTTATCGACCTGATAACAAAATATATAAATGAAAATGTATTAAGCGATGCCGAAAAGTCTTTTAATCAAACAGTGATGTATGGAAAAGAAACTGAAATACATGCTGTTATAGATACTGCCAAAAGATTTCCGATGATGGCAAATCATCAGGTTGTTATTGTAAAAGAGGCTCAAAATATCAAAAATATTGATGATTTGATTCATTATGTAAATGCTCCGTTAAAATCTACATTACTTGTAATAAACTATAAGTATAAAACTCTTGATAAAAGAAAAAAGCTTTACAAGGCTATTAACGAAAATGGAGTTTTATACGAATCAAAGAAATTATACGACAATGAAGTTCCGGCTTGGATAAATGGTTATTTAAAAAATAGAAACAGAAGCATTGCTCCTAATGCAGGAATGTTGCTAACTGAATATTTGGGCAATGATTTAAGTAAAATTGCCAACGAATTAGAAAAATTAATTATTACCCTTCCTGATGGTGAATTTAATATTACCACAACACATATTGAACGCAATATAGGAATAAGTAAAGATTATAATAACTTTGAGTTACATAAGGCTCTTACTCAAAAGAATGTTTTAAAAGCAAACCGAATTGTAAATTATTTTGGCCATAATCCAAAGGATAACCCCTTTACATTAACTATTTCAACTTTATATTATTTTTATAGCAAAGTATTGACATACCATTTTATTAAAGATAAAAGAGATCGAAGAAATGTAGCCGCCACTTTAAAAGTAAATCCATATTTTGTTGGAGATTACGAGAAAGCTGCAAAAAATTACAATCCCCAAAAAACGGTAGAGGTAATTGGTTTACTGCGTGAGTATGATTTAAAATCAAAAGGCTTTAATAATGTTAGTACATCTCATGGAGAATTATTAAAAGAACTGGTTTATAAAATTCTTCATTAATATTTTTCAAAATGACAATTTTACTTATCGTAATAACATCAATAATATCTATTGCAGCATTTAATCGCAGGGAATTATTCAACAAGTTACAACTCAATCCTTATGCAGTTTATCATAAAAAAGAATGGTACAGAATAATATCACATGGATTCTTACATGCTGATTGGATTCATCTTTTTATTAACATGTTTGTACTTTATTCTTTCGGAAGTTCAGTTGAAAGTATTTTTAAACAATTAGCTACCGAAGGAATCATAAAATCACCTGTATTATCATTTGTAATATTGTATTTTGCAAGTATGGTTTTTGCTACTGTTACAACCATAAAAAAACAAAAAGACAATTCCTGGTATAATTCCGTTGGAGCATCAGGAGCAGTTTCTGCAATTGTATTTACGCACATATTCTTTTTCCCTTTACAAGCAATTGAATTATATGCTATTATTCCAATTCCCGGAATTATTTTAGGAGTTGCCTACCTGGCATATTCTCATTATATGAGTAAGCGTAGTGGCGATAATGTAAATCATGATGCACATTTTATCGGTGCTGTATTTGGCTTTCTTTTCCCAATTATTTTAGAACCTAAATTGATTAATGTATTTTTGGGTCAGTTATTTAATTTCTTATAATTACTTATGAACAAAGCTATTTTTCTGGACAGAGACGGTGTTATTAATTTTGATCCGGGAGATTATACATACAAACTAGAAGAATTTAAAATTAATGATGGAGTAATTCCTTCACTCAAAAAATTATACGATAAAGCTTATCTTTTATTTATTATTACTAACCAGGGAGGAATCTCTAAACAAATATACACTCATAAACATGTTGAAGATATTCATAAATATCTGGCTGATGAATTAAAAAAAGTAAATGTTGAATTTACCGAAATATATTATTGTCCCCATCATAGTGTTAATGAAAAATGCCTTTGCCGAAAACCAGATTCTCTATTAATAGAAAAAGCAATTGCCCGATTTAATATTGATCCTGAAAAATCTTTTATGATTGGAGATAAACAAAGAGATGTTGAGGCTGCGGAAAAAGCCGGTGTAAAAGGGATAAAAGTTGGCCTTAATGAAAATATTGAAAAATATGTTAATCAGATTATTAACCAAAAAAATTACTGAAATTTAAAATGTTGTGTTTCATACTACCAGCCATACATTTTACACATTTATTTTTACCAAACACAAAAATCCAACGCAAAAAAATAAAAGAGTAAAATTTTTCCACCCCAAAAGAACAGAATTGAAATATTATTATATATTTGTCAAATATCGACAAGTCTAAAACAAAAAGTCAAATGAAAGAAACATTTGGAGAATATATAAGAAAATTACGAACTGAAAACGAATTTACATTAACACAACTTGCGGCTAAACTTGATTTAGATTCTGCAAATTTGAGTAAAATAGAAAACGGGAAACGAGAATTTGATGAAAAACGATTGGTAAAATTAGCATCAATTTTCGACCTTGAATTTGACAAACTAAAAGCAGAATTTTATAGTGATTTTATAGCAAAAAAACTATATGACACTAACTGCAATAATGAAGTTTTTGTTTTAGCCGAACAAAAAATTGAATACTTAAAACAAAAGAATTTATCACAATCTAAATTTAATTTCTAATGCCAGAATTACTTAATATAAAAGAAGCCAGTAAATGGGCAACAAATTACTTAAAAAAACAGGTAACTACTTCAAATATTTCATATTTGATACAATATGGAAGAGTGCCAAAGATTGGTGATAACGGAAGTACACAAGTTTTAAAAGAAGACTTATTAAAGTACTATCAACAAAATAATAAAACAAAAGAAGAACGTTGGAAAGATAAGTTAGGTGATGATTTAAATTGGACTTTGTCATTTGCTGAATACAAAGAATCTGAAACAACTAAACATGTTCACAGATTGCATCCATACAAAGGAAAGTTTATTCCACAATTAGTTGAATACTTTTTAGATTCTCATACTGATAAATTCAAAAAAGAAGCATTCTTTAAAAATGGAGATATTGTTCTTGACCCTTTTTGTGGTTCCGGAACAACTTTAGTACAAGCAAGCGAATTAGGATTAAATGCAATTGGAGTAGATATTTCCGCTTTTAATACTCAAATAAGCAATTCTAAAATAGGTAAATATACCTTACAATTAATTCAAGAAACAGCAAAAGAAATTTCACTAAAACTGAAAGAATATCTTAAAAGCAAAAACAATACAGAATTTGAAGCAGAATTATTGGAAGAATTAAAAGTTTTCAATGCAAAATATTTTCCTTCGCCCGAATTTAAATATAAAGTCCGAGAAAAGGAAATCAACGAAAAAGTTTATGGTAAAGAAAAAGAACAGGACTTTTTACAAATTTATCAAAAACTAATTGATAAATATAAAATCGAACTTAAACAAGATAAATCAGAGACTTTTTTAGATAAATGGTTTACAAAAGTTGTTCGAGATGAAATCGATTTTGTTTTCAACGAAATAAAGAAAATAAAAGACATTCCTACAAAACGTATTTTAAGTATTGTTTTAAGCAGAACAATTCGTTCTTGTAGAGCAACAACACATTCTGATTTAGCAACACTTTTTGAACCTCAAATCATAACTTACTATTGTAAAAAACACGGAAAAATATGTAAACCTCTTTTTTCAATAGATAGTTGGTGGAATCGTTACACAAAAGACACTCTAAAGCGATTAGAACAATTTGATAGATTACGGACTAAGACTACTCAAATTTGCTTAACTGGAGACAGTCGCAATATTGATATTCTTTCAGAATTAGAACAAAGAATGCCTAAGTTTTATAAACAGGTAAAAGAGCGAAAAATTGACGGAATTTTTTCAAGTCCACCATATGTTGGATTAATTGACTATCACGAACAACACGCCTATTCATACGATTTGTTTGGTTTTGAACGAAGAGACGAGTTAGAAATAGGACCTTTGTACAAAGGTCAAGGACGAGAAGCAAGAGAAAGTTACGCCAAAGGAATTGCAGAAGTTTTATCAAATAGTAAAAAATACCTGAAAGACGATTATGATGTTTTTTTGGTCGCCAATGATAAATACGGTTTATACCCAAAAATTGCAAAAATGACAGGAATGAAAATTGTAAATCAGTATAAAAGACCTGTATTAAATCGTGTTGAAAAAGATAGAAATGTATATGCAGAGATAATATTTCATTTAAAGGGAAATAAATAATGGCATTAGATAATAGAATCAAAGAAAGAATAGTAACAGAAGTGATAAAAACACTTGTTAGCAGGTTTGACAGCTTCCCAGAAGATGCATCGCAAAATAGAAATGCACCATTTCACAAAGCATTTTTAAATGCTTTTACAGATAAGTTTGACGGTAAAGTTTCTGACATACCGTTTTTTATTTCATTAAGCAGTTGGTTACAAGGTTTAAACACAACTCTTGGTCAAACATTTTTTGAAAATATTGCTCATCATACTAGTCACGGAGAAAAAAGAGAATATACATCAGGAAGATTAGGTAATTTAAAAATTACGCAACCACAAAGAAATCATATAAGTAAAATTATTGCCGACCTTAGTACTTCCACAAAAGAACCAAATTTAGATACCGAAAATCAACTGCTGTTCGCAAATTATAATGATGCTTTAATAAATGCAATGGATTTTTCTGCAGATGTGTTTATTATGGATGATGATTCGGCATGTGCAATCGAATTAAAATCGGTTAAACCGAATTCAGGAGAAATGAAAGGAGAAAAACAAAAGATTTTAGAAGGTAAAGCAGCATTATATAGAAAATTCCCAGAAAAAAATATTAAGTTTTATATGGGATTCCCATTTGACCCAACAGTTGATACAGAGAATGAATCTGAAACAAGTTTTGATAAAGATAGATTTTTAGGTCAAATCATTAATATGACTAAGTATTTTGATAAAGATGAAACACTTGTAGCATCAGAATTATGGGACTTCCTATCGGGAGAAACTCAAACAATGGAGCAAATACTTGAAATAATCAATATAATTTCAACTGTTGACTTTATGGATAAATATATATACCTAACTGATAACGTTAATCGTACAAATCAACGCTATAAAGATATTCTAACAGAATGGTTTCTTTTTTCTGAGCTTGAATTGATTGAAAATAATGAAATTATTAGAGAAAAAATAAATGGTGATAGAAAACTAACGAGAATATACAATAAACAAGCGTTTGAAAGTAACAACAGTAAAAAAGGAACATATAGATTTGATAGATATAATGAACTAAAAGCCTTGATATAAATGATTAAACCAAAGTTAGTGCATATATATAAAGATAGTAATAAACTGAAAATGAAGTGCTTTTAAATGCCCAACGCTTCATACACCAACCGATAGAATAACAGTAAAGTATTTTAAAATTCATGTTTAGTGGCAGTTAACTCCTTCATATTATACAATAGTGAATATCATTTTCGCGATGAGTTTGGATTAAGTTTCAAAAACAGGGCTTTTTGTTATGGTGATGCATTATTTGAAACCATGCATGCTAATGGAACAGAAATTCAGTTTTTCGAGGACCATATGAACCGTTTAAGGTATGGCATGGAAATCTTAAAAATGAAAGTTCCAACAGTAATTGAAACTGGTTTTATAGAAAAGGAAATAATAAAATTACTACACAAAAACAAGTTATACCAAGGAGTTCGTATTCGACTAAGTATTTTCAGAAACGAGGGTGGAAAATATACCCCTGAAGATAATAATGTTTCTTATTTAGCAGACACTGAACATATCGAGAACGATAATTACGAATTAAATCAGAAGGGCTTAATCGTTGATATTTTTTATGACATAAAAAAGCCCGTAAATACATTCTCAAATCTGAAATCGGCAAATGCTTTACTATTTGTAATGGCAGGAATTTACGCTAAAGAAAATAATTTAGGTGATTGTATTTTATTAAATGATTGTGGAAATATTATTGAAGGAATCAGTTCAAATATATTTTTAATTAAAGGAGATACTATTTCTACTCCTCCTCTGAAAGATGGTCCGGTAGCAGGAATAATGCGTAAACAGATCCTTAAAATCGCCGATTCAAACGGATTAAAAATAGAATTTGAAAATTCATTAAAAGAAACTTACCTGTTAAGTGCAGATGAAATATTTTTCACGAATAGTATTTCGGGTATAAGATGGGTTCTGGCATATAAAGACAGGCGATATTTTAATAACATTGCTCGTCAGTTTATTGATAAATTAAATATGCTTGCTTTTAAAAATGGATCACATTAATTCATTGCAGGATTTTCAGGGAAGTTCGACCAGATTTTATATTTCTTACCTAGTTCATCTAAAGTTTTTTTCCATATATCCTTATCGCCCGACATAATTTTCGATGATTCAACTCGTGTTACCAGCCAGGCATTATTTTCAATTTCGCCTTCCAGTTGGTCAGGGCTCCATCCGGAATATCCCAGGAAAAATCTGACTTGCGATGGTTCAATAATTCCTTCGTTAATTAATTCTTTTAAAACATCGAAATCACCGCCCCAATATATATTATCCAGTACATGAACCGAATTCGGAACTAATTCTCCAAGTGTATGTAAAAAATGAATAGTGTCCTTTGCTACAGGACCTCCAACATACACTTTAGCTTTAAAATCAGGGAAATCAGAAAGAATCTCGTTGATTGGTATATCAACAGATTTATTCAAAACGAAACCTACTGCTCCTTTTTCCGAATATTCAGTAATTAATATTACCGATCGTTTAAAATACGTATCGGACAATAATGGTTCTGATATTAGTATCCGACCTTGTTTGGGAGCCAGATTTTCGTGTTCAATATTCAGAAAATCAAAATCGAGATACATTCCCATGATTCAAATATTACAAATACAAATTAGTGCTTTTTAGTTTAAAATCAAAATTTAAAGCAAATTATAAGCAATATTAACATATTAATAATCAAGTTATTTCTGCTTAATCACAAGTTAATGTCGATGTAATCGAGTTTTTAAACGTTTATAAAACTTAAATCAAATTTAAAGTACAGTGTCAAAAAAATACGAAAATTTCTTTTTTTTCTCTATTTTAGAGATGTAATTTTTCAAATAATAGTTGCTAATAGAATCCTTAATGAAGAAAATATATCTCAGTTTAATCTTTTCAGTATTATTTATTAATCTAAGTATAGCTAATGATATACCGGAAATTCCGGAATTAAATAAGGATGATGTTTCTGTTGAAATGACAAATATTATTGTTAAAGGAATTAAAACTGAAATAAAACTAAATTTTAAAAATCAGGAATTCCGAAAGAGATTTGAAGGTTATCCCGTTACGATTAAAATAAACAATAAACCTGTTGAAGTCAGGGTCATCAAAGGAACCGCATCATTTAATTATAAATTTACTGAAAAACAGGATTTTGAAATCAAAATTTCCAATTATACATATTCAAAAAAAGTAACACCTATTCCGTTGTGGTTTTCAGTTATTCCCCCACTTATAGCAATTCTTTTCGCCCTAATCTTTAAGGAAGTTTTTACCGCACTTTTTATTGGTATTTTAGTCGGTACAGCTACAATGTTTTGGTATCAGGATACAGCATTAATTCCTGCCATTTTTAAAGGAATGTTTGCTATAGTTGATACTTATATAATTGAAGCTTTATCCGAAAGAGGACACATGGCTATTATTGTATTTTCGATGCTGATTGGTGCCATGGTAAATATCATTACCCGTAATGGTGGAATGAAAGGAGTTGTTAATATCTTATCGAAATATGCCAACAGTCCTCGTTCCGGCCAATTTGTAACATGGCTTTTAGGAATCGCCATATTTTTTGATGATTATGCTAATACACTGGTTGTCGGAAATACAATGCGTCCTGTAACCGACAAATTGAAAATAAGCCGCGAAAAACTGGCATATATTGTTGACTCAACTGCAGCACCAATAACTGCTATCGCATTTGTTACTACCTGGATTGGTGCAGAATTAAGTTATATTCAGGATGGTATTAATACTATAGGAATTAATGAAAGTGCATATGGCATTTTTCTTAGTTCACTCGGATATGCCTTTTATCCGATTTTTGCCTTGCTTTTCATTTTAATTCTAATTCGCAAACAGGTTGATTTTGGGCCAATGTTTAATGCTGAAAAAAGAGCACGGCTTTCAGATAATATTAACTTAGATGATGATAGTAATACTTTTTCAAATAAATTAAACGAACTTGATGTACCGGAACACATAAAACCAAAATGGTACAATGCTGCTATACCTGTTTTTATTGTGATTTTTGGCACATTTGCAGGATTACTATATACGGGCTGGGACCAATCTGTATGGCACGACACGAATTTGGCTTTTTCAACAAAACTTTCCACAATAATTGGCAACAGCGATTCATATAAAGCTTTACTCTGGTCATCAATTTCGGGAGTTCTGGCAGCAATTTCACTTACTCTTATTCAGAAAATCCTGAATTTAAAAGCTACCATAGATAGCATGATAAATGGTTTCAGAACCATGCTAACCGCAATTGTTATTTTAGTTCTGGCATGGTCAATAGCACTGGTAACAAAACATTTACATACAGCTGAATTTATTTCACAAAGCTTAGTAAGTATAAATATTGCTCCTCAGTTTATACCTGCAGTTACCTTTATCCTGGGAGCTTTAGTAGCATTTTCGACCGGATCGTCATGGGGTACCATGGCAATATTATACCCTTTAATTTTGCCTGCATCGTGGTTAATTGCGCAAAATACCGGTTTCGATCATGAAGCATCACTAGCTATTTTTTATAATGTGGTTTCTGCGGTATTAGCAGGCTCTGTTTTTGGCGATCACTGTTCTCCGATTTCTGATACAACAATCTTAAGTTCGCTGGCAAGTTCGTGTAATCATATCGAACATGTAAGAACGCAACTGCCTTATGCACTTACAGTAGGAGCTGTTTCGGTAATTATTGGAACTATTCCTGCCGCTTTTGGAATATCATCGTGGATATTATTTCCGACCGGATTATTTGTGCTTTTTTTGATAGTAAGATTTGTAGGAAAACCTTATTAAGAATTCCTGAGTAAAGAATAAACTTCGTTATAAACCTGATCAAAATACTTGTCAAGTTTTTTATTTAAGCCTTTTGCCCCGTTAACAACTTGTTTTGACCAATCAAGATATGCTAATTTTCTTTTTACAGGCCAGTTCTCCGGAGGATCATTTTTTATATCAAGAATATTACAAATTTTATCGGCAATTTTTAGCTTTTTGGCTCTGTCAGAAAGTTTTGGAGTATGTGCAACCTGTAATCTTTTTCGTTCTTCGACAGGAAGGCTCTTATTATCAGAAACTTCAAGTACAGTAAGTAAAACAGCTTCACCAAATTTTTGCAAAATCAAACCTGATATTTCTTTAATTTCTTTTTCGTTTTCTGTCGTATCTTCAATTACATCATGCAAAAATGCAGCGATAATTAAATTCGGATCATCTTCACCAAATTGCGATAATAACTGAGCAACTTTTACAGGATGATTTATATAAGGAACTTTGCCTGTTCCCTTTCGAGTCTGACCTTTATGCCTTTCAGAAGCAAATGCAATTGCTTCAATTATTTTTGTCTGATCATTCATAAATTATTATATAGCCTAAATTTACTAAATAAGATATATATAATAAAAACCTTTTGTTTATGATTTTGTTTACATAAATAAAAGTCATGTTACGTATAATATTTTCAGTAATTATAATTTTATCTGTTTC
>JAUVLS010000216.1 GCA_030600625.1 Bacteroidales bacterium | reverse complement strand
TTTACTTAAAGACTTAAATTCAACTTCATTACCATCGCTCAAAATAACTTTTGTTGCTAAAGTATGATCACGAGTTGTTCCGTAAATAATTGAATGTGAGCCACAAGCATTATTGCCGACCATACCACCAATCATACATCGGCTTGATGTGGAAGTTTCAGGGCCAAAAAATAATCCATAAGATTTCAAGAACATATTCAATTCATCGAGTATTACTCCCGGCTGCACTCTTACCCAACGCTCCTCCTTATTCAATTCTAAAATTTCGGTAAAATATTTTGAAACATCAACCACAATTCCACTCCCTACAACCTGTCCGGATAGCGAGGTCCCTGCTGTACGAGGAATTAGAGATGTTTTGTGTTCCTCTGCAAAAGCAATAAGTTTTTTTAAATCACTTTCATCTTTTGGACGTGCCACAGCCAAAGGTAATTCGCGATATGCTGAAGCATCTGTAGCATAAAGTATTCTTGTTTTTTTATCAGTATATAAATCGCCACTCAAATCCTGAGCAAGTTTTTTTAACTTATTGAGCATTCTAAATAGTTTAATTCCGAAAATGCAAAAGTAATAACATAAAAAGAAAGCAGATGTTTTTACACCCGCTTTTTAAATAAAAATTTAAAACTAATCAGATTCTAAGGATAGTAATCGATCGCGAAGGCGAAACAGTAACTGAACTTTTGTACGTACATCAATAGGGTTAAAAGGCTTGATAATAACATCGTCGGCACCCATTTTAAGGGCTTTCATTTTTGAATCGCGGTCACTTAAGCCTGTAACCATTATTATTATTGATTTATCAAATTTTTTGTCATTACGTAAAAGAGTGCATACTTCAAAACCATCTTTTTGAGGCATCATTATATCTAACATAATCATATCAGGTATAAATTCACTTGCTAATTTAAGGCCTTCATCTCCATTATTAGCAACATAAACCTCATATTTATATTCTAATATCTCGATAAAAAACTTTTGAATTAATTTATCGTCCTCAACTACAAGCACTTTCTTTTTGTCAATCATAATTCATATTTATTAAAAATATTTTATTCGGGATCAATATAATTTTCTAATTATTACAATTTCAAATTCGGATTTAAATTATTAAATTTACGAATAAGAAAAAAGTAAATACCAATATTTTTATGTCTGATCCTGTTTTAAAAACCATAATAAGGCTTTGTTCTTTATTTTCCAATATAGATAAAAAAACCGACCAGGTTAGAACTCACGAACTTTTAAGATCGTATTTAAATAACTATACAAAAAATGAATTTATTGAACAATTCCTTTATGTATATGATTTTTATGCGAATCAACAAAATATCGATAAATCAAAAAAATTCCTGAAACAAACTTCGGTTAGAGCTGTAAAAGCGATACGTTTAATCGATTCAATTAATAAAGAGTTACTTTTAAAAGATAAATATTTGCTAATTATCTTACTGTTGGAGATTGTACGATTTAAAGATAAAATCTTACCACGAGAATTTGATTATATTGAAACTATTGCCATTTCATTTAATCTTGACGAAAAAGAATTTTATAATCTAAAGAATTTTATTCTTAAATCATGGGAAGATATTCCATGGAAAGAGAATTTTATAATCATAAATAACAAACAAAAACCGGATTATTCAGAAGCAAAACACATTTACAGGGAAAATTTAGACAGAAATATTTGTTTGTTGCAAATTAAATCAATTAATACCATTTGGTTCTATTACGATGGTAATCAGCAACTTTTCCTTAACAACGACGAGATAAAATTAGGTAAAACATATGCTTTCTGTAAGGGAAATACTATTTCGAGTTATAAAATGGGTTTTCAAAATATTAAATTTAAACCTATTTACTATACCGAAATTGGAATTAAATTAACAGATAATCCCGATTTTAAAAAAATAACCTTTGAAATTTCAGATATTGAATTTCAGTATCCAAATTCACCTAATGGAATAAAAAAATTCTCATTTAAATCAGAATCATATTTATTTGTTGGAATAATAGGCCCGAGTGGTGCAGGAAAATCGACCCTGTTAAATATTTTAAACGGAACCTTAAAACCTGATAAGGGTCGGGTTTTAATAAATGGAATTGATCTGCATAAAGAAAAAGAAAAGTTAAAAGGTGTAATTGGGCATGTGCCACAAGACGATCTGTTATTTGAAGAGCTTACGGTATATGAGAACTTGTATTTTAATGCAAAACTTTGTTTTAGCGATTATTCCGAAGATGAAATTGACAACACTGTAAAAAATGTACTAAAAGAGTTAGATTTACTTGATACCAAAGATTTAAAGGTTGGGAGTTCTGTAAATAAAGTAATTAGTGGAGGCCAGAGAAAAAGACTGAACATTGGGATGGAATTAATGCGTGAACCGACTATATTATTTGTTGACGAACCAACCTCCGGATTATCTTCTAATGATTCAATAAATATTATTAATACACTTAGGGAACAAACGCTTCGCGGTAAACTGGTAATTATTAATATTCATCAACCGTCGTCAGATATTTTTAAATTAATTGATCAACTTATAGTTTTAGACGATAACGGGCATGTTGTTTATACCGGCGATACGCTTGATACCGTTGTTTATTTTAAAACTCTGAGTAATCAGATAAATCCATCGGAAAAAGAATGTCCCGATTGTGGGAATGTTAACCCTGAAGTTATTCTTGAAATAATTGAGGAAAAAAATATCAATGACGAAGGGCAATATACTTTAGAAAGAAAAATCACTGCCGAAGAATGGTATAAAACATTTATCGAAAATAAAAGAGATGAAATTAAAGTATTAGACACATCCTCAGAATTACCACAAGTGCATTTTAAAATCCCGGGTAAATTCAAACAATTTTTAATATTTAGCAAAAGAAATTTATTATCTAAATTATCGAATACCCAGTATTTATTAATAGCTTTAATTGAAGCACCTTTATTAGCAACTATTTTAGGTTTTTTTACAAAATACAATATTGGAACAATTAATGATCCGAAAACTTATATTTTTAGCGAGAATTTAAATATTCCGGCATATATATTAATGAGTATCATAGTATCAATCTTTATAGGCTTATTAATTAGTGCTGAAGAGATTATAAAAGATAAAAAGATACTTATAAGAGAAAAATTCCTTAATTTAAGCAGGTTTAGTTATATAAACTCCAAGCTTGTTTTTCTGTTCATTCTGACTGCCATTCAGGCAATTAGTTATGTTTTAATTGGTAATTACATACTTGAAATAAAAGGATTAACATTTAATTACTGGCTAATTCTTTTTTCAACAGGGTGTTTTGCCAATATGCTTGGTTTAATTGTATCTGCTAATTTAAAATCTGTAATTGCCATTTATATTTTAATTCCGTTTTTAATAATTCCGCAAATAATATTAAGTGGTACAATTGTAAAATTTGATAAAATGCACAGCTCTCTTGCCAATAAAGAGTATCCTCCGTTTTTTGCAGATATTATGCCTTCAAGATGGGCTTATGAAGCATTGGCTGTGAGTCATTTTGTTGATAACGAATATGAAAAAAAATATTATAATATAGACAAAGTTAGTAGTAACATTTCGTATAAATTAAACTTTCTTATTCCCAAAATAACTTCTTTATTGGATGAGTGGAGAACAATTATAATTACAGGTAAAAACAGTCA
>JAUVLS010000057.1 GCA_030600625.1 Bacteroidales bacterium | reverse complement strand
ACGGTTGCCGATTTTTCAGCTATTTTAGCTTTAATTAAATTAATAATTTGTGAGTTTACTTGTTTGAATGTTCTTCCTTTTCCAAGCGGAATGATTTGCCCGTCTTCATCATCTCCCATTAGTCCGAGAATTGGAGTAATTCGTAAAACTGAACCCATTAGAGCCTTAGCTTTTCCTATTCTACCACCTCTTGCAATATAATTCAAGTCTGCTATAATCATATAGCTAAATGTATTATTAACAATTTCCTGTGATAACCTGATAATATCGTCTGTATTTTTATTTTCTTTTATTATATCTATTACTCCCATAAGAACATTTCCAACACCTGCCATTACTTGCCGGCTATCGATATTTATAATTGGAATAGTTTTTTCATACATTTCCTTTACATTTTTCGCAATAGTAAAAGTTGCTGTTGACATCACACTGCTCATTACGACATGAATTATAAAGTCGTATTTATCTTTATTATTTTCTATAATTTCAATAAGCTCTCCTTTTACAATTGAAGCTGTTTTTGCAACAACTTTTTCTTTCAGATATTTTTCAATCAGCCATTGTGCTGTATATTCGTTACTGCCACGATATTCCTTGTCGTTTACTATAACAGGAAATTTTAAAATTTCGATGTCGGGATAATCTATTTGCTCTTTTGAAAGGCCTAGATTATCGGCTGTGATAATTAAGATTTTCTTTCCCATTTTTTTAAAGTTTATTCAAAGCTTATATAATAATGATATTGATATTGCCCTCCGTAGTATTCCTCAAATTCAAATTCAGGAAAAGAATTTTTCAATTCCGGAATAATGCTTTTTTGTTTTTTTGCAAGAATACCTTTGTATATTGACACCAAACTTTCTTCTTTTACCAGTTCTTTAATTGCATTATTTATAAGTTGTTCTATATTTTTATCTGAAAGAATAATTTTTCCGTTATAAATTGCGAAAAAATCATTTTTGTTTACTTTTTTACCATCTTTTGTTGTAGTATTTCTGACAGCCCTGGCAATTCCGCAAAAACGAATATCATTAAGACTGCTCATTATTGATTCAAACATAGTGGTAATATCTAATTCTTTTGAAATACTCATCATCATACTTATAAGAGATATGACATTATTAGATTCAACAATACTAACATTTGATTTACTGAGTGAGGCAGCATATTTAAGTGACATTAAAATATCTTTATCATCGGCAGCAAGAATAATATTTTTAGTTTTCAACCTGTCTAATTCCTTAACCAGCCTGTTTACTGATGGTTTATTTTTACCATAGCATAATACATCATCAGCGCCGAGTTCTTTAAGAATTTTTTGAAATCCTTCACCGGAAACAATACAGAAAACACTTTTTTCTCTTTCGTAATCAATAGTATCATTGCTTATGAGGTTTCTGTGTTGTTTTTTCATATCATCTACTTTGGTAAATACAAGTTCACCATATTTTGAAATATATTTAAAAATAGAATTCGGTTTATTTGTATGTATATGAACTTTATATTTATCGCCGCTGTTAAGTATTATCAGGCTGTCTCCGTACTCGCCGATAATTTCTTTTATTTGTTTTCTCGATGATATTTTGTTTGTTTTTAAAATAAACTCTGTACAATATCTTTGTTTAATTTCCGGATTCCATGAATTTTCCATGTTTTCCAAATCATCAATAATTGTTTTTTTATGTAATAATCTGTTCCCGTTAATTTGCAGATTATTTATTATATGTTTGGCCTCCTGAATAATTTTTTGTAGTCGGATATTGGGAATTTTATCAACAGCAATATGCAAAAGCAGAGCAGTAAAAGAGCTTTTTTTTAAATCTGACAACTTGCTGTTCAAGAGTTCTCTTGTAGTTCTGTTTATATTAAGTATAATTGAAACAGGTAAACTACTAAGAGCTAATTCGTTAAATTTTAATTCTCTGTTAATTCCCTGAAGAATAATAAGAAATCCTGCACCGCCGGAATCTACAACACCAGCTTGTTTTAATACAGGTAACATATCCGGAGTTTTTTTAAGAACCTCTTTTAAATAAGGGATACATCTTTTTATAATAATTGCGGGGTCATCTTCTTCTTTCATAATTTCACCATACTTTTCTTTAAATTCACGCATTAAAGTAAGCATAGTTCCTTCCTTTGGATTTTCAGTACCTTCATAAGCATTTTTACATCCGTTTTCAAGAGCTTTAAATATATTTTCCTTAGAAAAGTCGCTATTTTCAACTACTTGCGAAATGCCCTGACAATAAAGAGATAAAATTACCCCTGAACACCCCCTGCTGTTCAGGAGCATTTGTTCTGCAAAATTTTTCAAGTATTCTCCTGTTGAAATTGATTCTTTTTCATAATCCTGCATGTTTGCCAAAGCACCTTGTATGGTAAAGGTCATATTAAGGCCGGTATCACCATCAGGGACAGGAAAGACATTTAGCCTGTTTAAATATTCTTTATGCCGATGAAGATACTTGTAAATATTCTCGATTCTTTCTTTTATTATTGCTATTCTATTTTCTGGTTGGATCATAGAAGCCTGGTTTTATAATCGTTAATACTATTTCTTGCAGCCAGTCTGCCTGTTTCTATTAATTCTTCAGCTCTAAAAAAATCAAATGTTCCTCCTGAATGACGTGAAATGTTTATCAGAATATCGGGTTTGTATTTTTCGATATTCATAAGTGATAAACTATGAGTAAGTAAACCTGTTGATTTATTTAATAATGTGAAATAATTTAGCTTCGTTTTACTGTTTTTTGGCAATATCCCATTTAATTTATTTTTAAATTCTTTGATTTTTTGCTTATAAACAGAGTTTTTTCTTTTTTCATCTTTTTTGTTTAACACCGGCTTATCATAAGGGATACTCGCATTTACATAAGAAGCAATTAAAATATCTCCCTCTATTCGCTTAACACGATTTAAGGGAATAGGATTAACAACACCTCCGTCAACTAATATGTCATTGCCTTTTTTAGCAGGCGTAAAAATTGTCGGTATTGCAACTGAAGCTCTTATTGCATTATATATACTGCCTTTAGTAAATACTACTTCATTCATATTTGTGATGTCGGCGGCAACAGCTACATAAGGTATTTTCAGGTCTTCAATATTTTTGTCAGGGAAAAATGATTTCATTTTATTAAAAATCCTATCTCCTTTTATTAAGCCTTGTGAACTGAAAGTAAAATCAATAAGCTTAAATACCTCTTTTTTATCTAATGTTAAAATCCATTCTTTATATTCCTGTAATTTATCCATTGCATACATTGCGGCAATAAAAGCACCCATTGAATTTCCGGCAATAGATTTTATTTCAAAACCTTGTTCTTCTAATTCTTCAATAACACCTATGTGTGCTAATCCTCTTGCAGCACCTCCTGAAAGAACTAATGATATTGGCTGTTTCATCTGTTAGTTTAATTTTTATCTGATTCAATTGTGTTAAATCTATTAATAGCCTGTATTGTGGCATTTTTACCTACCTTAATTAATTTTTTTGATTTATAAAAATCATAGGTTCCAAAAGAGTCTTTTGAAATATTTATTAAAATATCAGGCTGATATTTTTCGAGAGTCATTAAAGATATCTGATGAAGCATTAAACCTGTTGTTTTATTTAATAAATTGAAATACCCAAGTTTATCAGTTTCATGTTTCGGTATAAAATAATTGAGTTTATTTATTATTGAATTTATATACTTTGAATATTTTTTTTCTTCGTGATTATTATTATCAGGTATTTGTGGGGTACCATTTGCAACACGTGCATTTACATTAACTACTACTAAAATATCATCATCAAACCTTTTAACCCTGTTAATTGGAATTGGGTTTAAAACTCCCCCATCAATTAATTGGAATCCATCTTTGTTAAATGGTATAAATACTGTTGGAATAGATATGGAAGCCCTAATGGCATCGTACAAACTTCCACTTTCAAAAATCACTTCTTTGCTATTAATAATATCAGTTGCAATAGCTGAATATGGTATTGGAAGATCTTCAATTTTTCTGTCGGGAATCATCTTTTTCATTTCTCTTAGTATTTTATCACCCTTCATAATCCCATTACTACTAAATGTAAAATCAATAAGTTTAAAAACATCCATTTTATCTAAAGAACACATCCATTCTTTATAAACATCAAGTTTACCGGTAGCATACATTCCTCCCACTAAAGCACCCATAGATGTTCCTGCAATAGATTTAATTTCAAAACCTTGTTTTTCAAGTTCTTTAATTACGCCAATGTGTGCTACACCTCTTGCACCACCACTTGATAATACTAATGATACTGGTTGTTTCATGTGTTCGTATTGTTATAATTGACTGATGCTTAGTTATTTATATTTTTTTGAATCCATAATCAGAAATTGGAAATTAGAAATTTGGGGTGTATATAGAAAATTTGGTTTCTTCCCAATTTCAAGTTTCACTATAATCATTCCCTTGTGTGTCCAAATTAAATATAAATCTAATATCTAAAATTGCTATTGTCTTTGGTCGTGGACGTTTCGTGTGTTTATATTTTTGTAGTTAACTCATAGTCTGTTATTTATAAATATCGAATAATGAATACAGAATATTAAAACTTTGGGGGAGAATTTATCTCTTATTTTATGGAAGAACAAAATCGAACAATTTACTCCCCTAAAGCTTACTTATTATCGTTTTAATTTTCTTACAGTAAATTCCTCATCTGAAAGGCCCTGGTCATATTTTACATCAGACATAATCATTTTAGTTTTATGATTCTTTTTAAGATCTGTCATAGTCATTTCTTGTGCATTCCAGTAATTACCTATTTTTACATAAACAGATTTACCCTCTTTAATTTTTTTGTTTCCTTTATCGTAAAATTCTGCTGAAACAGGGTAAAAATTTGTTTTATGAACTTTCATTATAACTTTTGAGTACTCTGATTTTTGTGACTTCGGAGTTAATTCTAAAAAGTAAACATCTCCTTCTGTTTTAAGTAATTTTGGAGTATACTTTTCAGCATTTGGTTTAGCTTCCATATCATCGTAAGAAAAGTCTGTACCTGCAAATTTTTGATTTTTTACTGATGATGATATTCTTCTTTCTTTACCATATGCAGGCATGTATAAATACATTACATCGTTTGGTAAGGATAAAACAGCAATCCCTGCTTGCGACGAAGGTGCAGTAAATCTAAAAATACGTTTATCTGTTCCTTTCTGAATAATATTTGCTTCACGTGTTTTTTCTTTTCCAGCTTTATCAATTAGAACAATTTTTGTTTTCCCTGTCATATCTTTTGGAGAATACATTACATCGTCCACATTTTTTAAAATAGTGTTTGCATCTTGTGCGTTTATATTAAATCCTGCTAAAAGGAATAATGCACTTACTAATACTGATAATTTTAAATTTCTCATCTTTTTTGTTTTTAATATTAAATATTTATTAAATTAAAATTGATTTACTTCATTTATTATTACTTCTTTTGATAATTTTTCTAAATCGTCATCATATTCTGTCATTAGTTGATAATACTTTTTATCATTCATTGCTTCTTCTGCCGGTTTGTTTTGTGGCTTTGAATTTTCTGTTAAAATATTTTCAGTAAAGTTTTTATAATGGTCTCTTATTGAACATGGAGTTAAATGATTATTACCATCTGAAGGATAATGTGTACATTGCCATTTTCTGCCTCTATCCATTAATTGTGATGTTGTTGCATCGGCTAAACTTTTCCCTTCTTTATACAGTTCTATAATATTATCTTCATAATACGGAACAAATACGCAAGGCATAACATTTCCATTCCAGTCGATATAAAGATAACCGTTATTGTTACCATAAGCCATGCAGCCATTGCTTATTAAAGCACTATTCCAGAAATCTGCAACAGGATATTTTTTTAATTCCATTAACCTTTTCCAGATTTTATATAATTCCATTCTATGTTTAGGTTCTACCACTAAATCGAAAGTTTCTTTTCCTCTTCCTATAGGCATAAATTGAAATTGCCACATATATGAAGCTCCTTGTTTCTCGAAATAAAAGTCATAAAAGTCATCAGTAAGCAGAAGCTCGTAGTTTTTCTTTGTGGCTGTAACAGAAACTCCAAACGGAACACCCGCTGTACGTAAATTATCAAAAGACTGAAGTATTTTCTTGTATATTCCTTTTCCTCTTCTTTCATCTGTTTCGGCTTCATATCCTTCAACAGAAATTGCCAGTGTAACATTACCCAATTCGGATAATTTTTGTGCTATTTCCCTGGAAATTAAAGTGCCATTGGTATAAACAAGAAAACGTACATCATTGTATTTTTTAAAAATATTCAACAAGGTTTTTCCTTCGCTTTTATAGAGAAATGGTTCACCACCACTGATAACAATAAATTTTCGTCCGAAGATATTATATACATCACTTATTATTTTGTCAACAGTTGAATATGATAATGTAGGAACTGTAGAACTATCGCTTCCCGCATAACATCCTGTACATTTTAAATTACATTTTTGAGTAGGTGATAAAACAATAAAACGAGGAGGGTATCCACCGTATTGACTTTTATAACGTTCATGAATTTCGTTATTTTTATCACCGGAATTGATAGCTAATTTATCTCCAACTAACACTTTTATAAATTTACTTACACATACCTTTGAATAATAATTTTTATCAAGATTTTTTGTTGCCGTATGTAATATGCTTGAATAAAATTGATATCTGCGCAAACGCATGTTAATTGGAGTTTCATCATCGTCGCGAAACTTTTTATACATATATTTATCAAGCTTTTTTGCAGTAATATCTTTTATTCCTTTCTGATTTATTATGACATCAACTGCTTTTTTGAAAATAAATTCTTTTGGTTTCATAATATTTTTTTTAATAAAATAGTCCGAGATTATATTAACTTATATACCTAATCGATATTTTGCAAATTGTTATTATCATTAAATATTAATAATTTTGACTAACTTTTTTCTAAATCATACACAACCGAGCGCACCATCTGTGCATACTCATAATGTGTTGATGCTTTGTTAAATTCCTTATATGAAATAGATTTAGCTATTTTAACTTTAATTGTTTTATTACGTTTTCTAAACATTTCTCGTGGAAGAAGTGATAATTCTATACTTGCATTAATTTTAAATATCTGCCTAACTAAAAATATGGTGTAAAATAGAATAGAATTTCTTCCATAAAACTTTACAGGAACTATATCCCTTTGATTTTCAATAGCTTTTTTTATAAAGCTTTTTTTCCATTCTACATCCTGAATTTTTCTTTTTCTAATTCTTGAAACCAAACCCGCAGGAAAACTTACAATAGGAGTATCGGAAGTATAGAGTTTTTCTAATTCAGTAATATACTGTCTGCTGTTTCCACCAAAAACATTAACATCGGTAATTATTGGACTTAAACTTTCAATATGATTTAAAGAGTCATTACCTATTATCTTTAAATCACCATATTTTTCTCCTACAATAGCTGCTAATATTATACCATCTAAAAAACCAAAGGGATGGTTTGCAACAAAAAAACATTTTCCATTATCGGGTAAATTTTCCTTACCTTCAACCTCAGCATTAATATTTAAGTATTCAACTACTTTTGGCGGAAAATCAACTCCAATATATTCTGCATTATCATTAAAAAGCTTATTAAGAGCGTTTTGCTTAAATATGATAGTGATAATTTTAATTATGAAATTAGGCAGT
>JAUVLS010000010.1 GCA_030600625.1 Bacteroidales bacterium | reverse complement strand
CTTTGGTTTGTAGAATCTGTAAAAATAAGTATGGATAGTTTATCAACAGGAGGAGCCACCTTTGCTTTAATGAACGATATAAATCTTAGCGATCAGTTGTTTAAATATGGTGTTCGTGTAAATCCTAATGTTATTCAGGATGTTCAGTGTGCAGTTATTCCTGTAAATACAGCAATAGCTGGAACTCAAGCTAAATTTGCTCCTGCTCCATGGTTATATTTCCCTTTACTTGCTGCTCCTGATAATAATCCTGTTACTAAAAACCTGAATATGATAAAATCAGAGTTTCCAAGTCTTATAGATACTGTAGGTAATAATCCGGAAATTAAAAAGCAAGTATTATTAACTTCTTCACCTAATTCCAGAGTATTGAATATTCCTTTATTGGTGAGTTTAACACAAGTAAGTGAAAAATTGGACCCTTTAACTTTTAATCAACCGAATAATCCTATTGCTGTTGTTCTGGAAGGTCAATTTGAATCGGTATTTAAAAACCGGATGATTAATAAATATATTGCGGGGCAGGATTTTAGTTTTAGAGAAAAAAGCGAATTCACAAAGATGATCGTTGTTTCTGATGCTGATATTATTAAAAATGATGTCAGGCAAAGAGCGGATGGTATTTTTATTACTCCATTAGGTTACGACAGGTATACAAAGCAAACATACGGGAACAAAGAATTTGTAATGAATGCTGTTCATTATCTGGTTGATGAAAGTGGGATACTCGATATAAGATCGCGTGAATTTAAATTACGATTACTTGATAAATCAAAAATACAGGAAGAAAAAACAAAGTGGAAAATAATTAATACAATTTTACCGGTTGTATTTATTATATTATTTGCAATATTGCTTGCTTATATTAGGAAAAGGAAATATACTTTGTAAAAGGTTTTCTTTGAAAATGGCATATTTAGAGAATTTTCTTATAAAAAAATAATTAGAATTAAAAGTTGATTTGGTTTCAGAGAAAGCATTAAAGAAATAATTAAAAGTTTCCTTTTGTGAAACTTGTTTTATATATTTGCGTTGTAATGTATGAAAGCACATTTAATAAAAAAGCAGACAATAGAAGAGTACATCAAGGGAAATGCTCAAAGTAAAGTGTCTTTTGCAATGTGGCTTTCTATTATAAAGCGAGTAGATTGGAATGAGCCTGGTGATATTATATCAACATTTAATAGTGCAGATATATTGGGAAATGGTTCTGAACGTGTAGTTTTTAATATTGGTGGCAATAAATATAGAATGATTTGTCGCTACCATTTTGGAAAAACAAGAATTCATTTATTTGTAAAGTGGATAGGAACTCATGAAGTATATACAAAGCTTTGCAATGAAGGGAAACAGTATACTGTTAGTATGTATTAGATTATAGGATTTAAAAATTAATAAAATGGGGTTATTAAAATACACTATTATAAAAAATAAAAAGCAATACGATAAATATTGCAATATTTTAGAAGAGCTGATAATTCAAAACAACGAAGATGTGCTTGATGAAATAGATTTGCTCAATTTGCTGATTGAAAAATGGGATGCTGAGCACAATTCATTAGATGACTTGAATCCTGTTGAGTTGATAAAAGCTTTAATGGAAGAAAATAAGTTAAAAAACAAAGATCTTATTGAAATTTTAGACTTATCAAAAGGTACTGTATCAAAAATCTTAAACTATCACAAAGGACTTTCTAAAGATACTATTAGGAAACTTTCTCATTATTTTAAGGTTTCTCAAGAGGCTTTTAATAGGCCTTATAGACTAATAAATGAAGTAAATAGACATTTTCGTAATGCTAGTTTGATGAATACACAAAAAGACTTAGGAAATGTTGTAGCGATTTAAGAAAAATAGCAAATTGCCAGAAACAATTTTAGAGAGTTTGTAGTGATAAAATAGCCAGTGTATAACAAAAGCTGGTTTTTTTGGTTTGATACTAAAATGCTATCTTCAAAACATGTACTAAACGTTATTAAATGAAAAATATAAAATTACTTATTATTCTCGTTGTTTTAATTGCAATTGCAGGAATATATTATTTCTCAAATTCAAAGGGATCTCTCAATTTGCGTAATGCTTCTTTTGCCATCGAATCACCGGAAGATATTACAAAAATTCAAATCTCAACATCATATGAAAATCTTGTACTTGAAAAGGAATTTGATCACTGGAAAGTAAATAATAAATACAGAGCAACAAACAGGAGTATCGAAAATTTTATGATGGCGATTAATCGCATTGATGTATTTGCACCTGTTTCAAAAGTGGAAAAAGAACAAGTTGCATTAATTTTGAAATCTGATGGTGTTTTGATTGAGGTTTTCAAAAAGAATAGAACGCTTAAAAAGTATTATGTAAGTAAACCGGAAATGAATAACAATAAAACTTACATGATGATGTACAAATCATCGGAACCATTTATTGTTCGAATCCCGTCATTTAAAGGCTTAGTAGCAGATCTGTTTATTATTGACGAAAACTTTTGGAGAGACAAAACTATTTTTAATTATCAACCTCAAAACATAAAAAATATTGTAGTAGAATATCCTGAGAATACGTCTAAATCATTTCGTGTAATAAATTATAACGATGGTACTTTTGCTATACAAAACCTAAGCAATAAAACTTTTGTTGAAAATTTTAATGTTGATAAGGTTGCCAGGTATTTCACATATTTTCAAAGAATTATTTTTGAAGATGTAGTTGAAAACCTAAATCAAATTATGCTTGATTCTGTTTTACAAACAAAACCTTTTAATATTATTACGGTTGAAGATATACACGGAAATACAAATAAAATAGCAATATATAGAAAATCACCTGAAAAAAAATATGACGAGTTTGGACAGAAAGCACAGTTTGATTATGACAGGGCTTATGCTACTTTTAACAATAATAATGAATTAATAACTATTCAATATTATATTTTTGATCCTTTATTCAAAGAAATTGATTATTTTCGCTAACATAAAATTCTTGTAGGCTTATTGGCTACTTGGTTTTTTTTTCGTATTATTGATAATCTAAATTAGAAGACAATACAATAACCAAAATCATAAAAATTATAAAAATTAGATACAGATGAAGTTTGTTATTTCCAGTACAGAATTATTGAGTCATTTGCAGGCAATTAGCAGGGTTATTAGCAATAAAAATACCTTGCCTATTCTTGATAATCTTCTTTTTCAGTTATCAGATAATGAACTGAAAATTACTGCATCGGATTTAGAAACTACCTTAATAACAACCATAACATTAGAAAATGTTACTGATGAAGGTAGTATTGCTATTCCCGCAAGAATCTTAACTGATATATTAAAAGAGTTCCCTGATCAACCATTAACTTTTGATATTAATACCGAAAGTTTTGGTGTTGTTATTACAACTGAAAATGGTAAGTATAATGTTGTTGGTCAGAACGGTGAAGATTTTCCACAATTGCCACTTATTAAGGATGATCAAAAAACATCGATTCAATTAACTGTTGATGTTTTATTAAGTGGAATCACAAAAACATTATTTGCCACAGCTGATGATGAATTACGTCCGGTTATGAATGGTATTTATATCGAACTATTCCCTGACAACATGACGTTTGTTGCTTCGGATGCACACAAATTAGTGCGTTATCGCAGAACAGATGTTAAAGCTGATCAGGAATCAACATTTATTCTTCCTAAAAAGCCTGCTTCATTATTAAAAGCAATTCTTCCAAGAGAAGAAAACGATGTAATGCTTGAGTTCGATGATAAAAATGCATTTTTTACCTTATCAAATTATAAGTTAGTTTCACGGTTAGTTGAAGGAAATTATCCAAGTTATAATTCGGTAATCCCTACAAATAACCCAAATAAATTAACAATTGATCGTTTAGAAATGTACAATGCATTAAAACGTGTTGCATTATTTTCTAACCAGGCAAGTAACTTAGTAAAATTGGATTTAAAAGGAAACCAGTTAAATGTTTCTGCTCAGGATATTGATTTTTCAATATCAGCGAATGAACGTTTAAATTGTCAATATGAAGGCGATGATATGGAAATTGGTTTCAAGTCTTCTTTCTTGATCGAAATATTATCAAACATAGCATCAACAGATGTGTTGGTTGAATTATCAGATCCTTCTCGTGCAGGAATTTTATTCCCGGCTGAAAAAGAAAACGATGACGAAGATGTATTGATGTTATTAATGCCAATGATGATCAACGTTTAATGTCTTTAGAATAGATATTTGAAAAGAGTTTCGGTCGAAACTCTTTTTTTTTCAATACAAATAATAAATACACAATAATGGAATTGAATTTAAAAAAGCCGATTGTATTTTTCGACCTCGAAACTACCGGAATTGATGTTGCAAATGATAGAATAGTTGAGATTTCGCTCCACAAAGTAATGCCTGATGGAAAAGAAGAAACAAAAACAATGCGCATAAATCCTGAAATGCCTATTCCACCCCAATCGACAGAAATACACGGAATTAGTGATGAGGATGTTAAGGATGAACCAACTTTTAATATTGTGGCAAAGGATGTTGCCAAGTTTATTGAAGGATGCGATTTGGCTGGTTATAATTCAAATAAATTCGATGTTCCATTATTAGCTGAAGAATTTTTAAGAGTAGGTCTTGATGTTGATTTAAAAAAACATCGCTTAATTGATGTACAGGTAATTTTCCATAAAATGGAGCAACGTACATTAAGTGCTGCGTATAAATTTTATTGCGAAAAGAATTTAGATAACGCTCATAGTGCTGAGGCTGATACGATAGCTACTTACGAAATTCTGAAAGCTCAAATTGATCATTATACTGAATTGAATAATGATGTGGAAGAACTTTCTAAGTTTTCATCGCATAATAAAAATGCTGACTTTGCCGGACGAATAGTTTATAATGAAGAAGGAGAAGAGGTTTTTAATTTTGGAAAATACAAAGGACAAACGGTTGACTCTGTTTTAGAAAAAGATCAGGGATATTTTAGCTGGATGTTAAATAGCGATTTTCCGCTTTATACTAAAAAGGTTTTAACAGCAATTAAGCTTAGAAAATTTAATTCGTAAATTCTTATTATAATAAATAACCTCCAAGGTTTTAAAAACCTTGGAGGTTTTGTAATAAAAAGGTAAATGAAAATAATTGCCATCGGTCGAAACTATATTGAGCATGCCAAAGAGTTAAATAATCCGGTTCCAAAAGAACCAATTTTCTTTCTAATGCCCGATTCAGCTTTACTTCGTAATAATCAGCCTTTTTTTTATCCCTATTTTTCAAAGAATATTCATTATGAACTTGAGATTGTAGTAAAAATAAACCGCCTAGGGAAAAATATAACCTCTAAATTTGCACATCGATATTATAATGAAATTGGACTCGGAATTGATTTTACCGCACGTGATTTACAACAAAAATGTAAAGAAAAAGGTTTGCCCTGGGAAGTTTCAAAATCATTCGACGGTGCAGCACCAATAAGTAATTTTATATCATTAGATAAATTTGAAGATATTAATAATATCAATTTTAGACTGGAATTAAATGGTAGGCTTGTTCAAAAAGCTAATACCGGTGAAATGATTTTTAAAGTAGATGAACTGATAGAGCATGTGACAAAATACATGACAATTAAAATTGGTGATTTTTTATTTACGGGGACACCTTCAGGAGTTGGGTCTGTAAAAATAGGAGACAGGCTTACTGCATATATCGAGGATGAAAAGTTATTGGATTTTGTTGTGAAATAGTTTGTACATCAGACAGGAATGTTTGATGAGAATTAAGACTGGAAATATACTGAAATATAGTAAAAATAGTCAAATTAAGATGAAAATTATGAATAAGATTGGATATCAAGTACAAATTGCACTTAGAAACTTTAAACCTAAGATTTGGAGAAGATTGATTGTTGACCCTGAAACATCATTGGAGGATTTTCACAGAATAATCCAAACAGCAATGGGATGGACGAATTCACATCTGCATCAGTTTATTAAAGATAAAAAGTTCTATTCTTTGCCAAGTGAAGATGATTGGGGTGATTCTTATAGTATTGATTATAGGCCATTTAAAATTAAGGATTTTTTAATTAAAGAAAAAGACAGAATGGTTTATGAATATGATTTTGGTGACGGATGGGAACATGATATAATATTAGAAAAACAAATATTACTTGATAATGATTTAATTTACCCGATATGCACAAAAGCTGTATTGCCCTGCCCTCCTGATGATTGTGGTGGCGTATGGGGATATTCTAATCTGCTGACAATTTTAGCTGACCCAAAACATAAAGAACATGAAGAAATGAAAGAGTGGATTGGCGAATATTTTGATCCGGATTTTGTCGATTTGGAAGAAATTAATGATAATTTACAAGAAGAAAATTACGGATGTTTTGAATTTGATTTTTGATACAGCCCCGTACTAAAATTGAGCCCATTCCGAAAAGTGGTTTTTAGCTTTTTGTTATAGGCAAGCAATTTATTTCAGTCAGAATCAACGACCCCGCATTTTAATGGAAATTGTATCAACAAATTCTTATATTTGTATTAATTAAAATTTGTGAAATGAATAAAATAATATTAAACATACCAGAAAATATAAACATGAAAACTTTTGATTTTTCAGTTTATGTAGCATCTAAAATGTATGAAGATGGACTTGTTTCTGCTGGCCAGGCTTCTGAAATGGCAGGAATATCAAAACGTGCTTTTATAGAAATACTTGGCAAATATGGTGTTTCTCTTTTTAGCCAATCAATATCTGATTTAGATAAAGATATAGCAAATGCCTGAGAGAATAGTTATTGCAGATACAAGTTGTTTAATTGCTTTGACTAATATCGAAGCAATTAATATTTTGAAGGAATTATACCAAGAAATTTATATTACAGAAGAAATTCTCAATGAATTTGGGGATACTCTTCCTAAATGGATAAAAATTGAAAAAGTTAAAAATGAGAAGTATAAACAATTACTTGATCAAATATTAGACTCAGGAGAAGCATCGGCAATAGCTTTAGCTTTGGATTTAGAGAATGTTCTATTAATACTTGACGATCTTAAAGGAAGGAAAGAAGCCGAGAAACTTGGTTTCAATATAACAGGAACATTAGGTGTCTTATTTAAATCGAAACAATTAGGAATAATTGATGAATTGAAACCATATATAGAAAAATTAAAAAATGTTGGGTTTAGAGTTTCAGAAAATATCGAAAAAGAAATTCTAAAAAGAAGCAATGAGAAATAAATTGCCAGCAGGCCTTAAAGCATGTGGGGAATACTGAAACAGGACGAAAAACCCGCAACCGAAATGAATTCAAAATTCTTTTTGTAATTCTTCAAAAAACTTCCTGGTAGTCAAATAGCGGTTTTTATGTTTATTATATAACTCAAAGAAACCTTTGTAAGTTTTTTCAAAATTTACAAATCGTTTATCAAGGTTTTTAATAACCAATTTTGGTAATTCGTTAAGATTAATTCCTCTGAGCAAGTAAATTTCAGTATATCGAATTACCCCGATTTTACCAAAGGCATCTAAATCATCTGCGTTGCAAAGAATTGATAAAACTGAGTTGGGAGTATAATTGTATAATTTATAATCTTTATCATCATGTTTCTCAATGGCATCAAGTATTTCTTCAAATTTATCAGGTATTTCTATATTATTGTTTTTAAAATAATTTTCACAAATATTTTTGCTTTCATATCCATGATTTTCATCTAATGTCTTTGTTAATCCGGTGTCATGAAATAAGGAAGTTATTAAACAAGATTCAACCAAATTGTAATTAATCTCACAAGAATTGTTTATTGCATAAAGAATTTCTTTAGTGTATTCCCAAACTCTTAAATGATGAGTATGATTGTGCGAAGGTATCTTTTTATCAGTAAATATTTTTTGACAGTAGTTATACAATTGCTCCAACCATTTTTTTTCTGCTGATTGTATATGATTCTTTAATATCTCCATCGATGGCAAAAATACAAAGTTGACTAGTCCTAAAAAAGCAGACCCGAAATTTTCGGGACTGCTTTTTTTAAGAAATTTTTTCAATCTTAATTTTTAGATTGTGTTTCTTCGGTCATTTTAATAGCAATATCTAAAATTGTAGTATCGTCAATTGTTACAATACCTCCATCAGGACCTTGTTCATAATGGATCCCAATCGTTTCACCTTCGCGATAATTTGTACCTCCGAAATAATTCCTTACAGTTTCCTCATTCATGTTTAAGTTGTTTGCAATTCTTCTAATTGCACCATGAGGTAATCGATTCTTGATTTTTCGTAACTCATTGAATGTTAATGTCATAACGGTATGGTTTTTAAGGTTAGACACGAACTATAAAAGTACAGATTATTACTCGCACAAAAAAATTTAAATAAAACTTTAGATAGAATTTAATAAAATTTAACATTAAAAGTTAATGATATTTTATTTTCAGACGAATAATGAATAAAATAACAAAGTTGATTTTTTCAGACAATTTATACAAGGACTGAAAGGATTAAAAGTTTTAAAGTAGCAGGAAAAACAAAATGTGTTATTTCAATCTGCACAATCTGCACAATCTGCACAATCCGTACAATAAGCACAAGCTTTTCCTGTTTTATTTTGGCTATATCAAGTTTAGGTTTCTGATAATGTATACATCATAATCACCTAAGAATGCAAATCCAAGCTTTTTGTAAATCTCAATTGCTTTTTTATTGTTTTGATGCACTTCCAACTTTATTTGACAAGCTTTTTCTTTTGCAAACTTCAATGATTCTTTTGTAAGTAGTTTTCCAAATCCTTGATTTTGATAAGATGGTTTAACACCAATATGATGAAGATGAATTCGTCTGCCATCGAATGTCATCCATGAAGATCCAAAAATTTCTTTTGTATTCGTGTTTTCAAGTAAAATTAGTTTGCCACCTATATTAATGCTAAGTTCTATAACTTGAGCATTATCACCACGTTGGGATCCTCCTAATCCGGTTTCCTGCCATAGTTTGTTTAGCTTCTCAAAATCTTCATTATTGTAATCACGGATTATATAATTATCCATTTTATTCAGCTTTCATTACGTATAATTGCCCGGACTTAAAGTCAATTACTTTTACTTTTTGTCCTTTTTCAATATATCCAATTTCAGATTTTGCATCATACGTTTCATCCGCAATTTCTACTTTACCACTTGGTCGTAAATCTGTAAATGCAATTCCTGTTTTACCAATCAATTCCTTTTGACTGCTTTCAACCCCAACAAATCCTTCTTCTTTCTTTTGTGTTGAGTTTAAAACAATCCATGAAAAGGTTTCGGAAGTAAGCATTTTCTTACTCAGATATAGCGATAAAATAAAGGAAAATAATATAGAAACAGAGACAATCATAAAAGATTTAAGGATTGTGGTAACTGCTTCTACTGTATGAAATTCAAATTCGAATATAATATTATCGACCATACTTAATACAAGTCCGGTTAAAGCTAAAATTATTCCACTTATTCCTGCAATACCAAAGCCTGGTATTACAAAAATTTCAAGTATTATTAGTATTAATCCTATAACAAAAATTACCATTTCCCAGTTTTCGGCCAGGCCTTCAAGGTAGAGTGGAGCAAAATATAATATGGCAGCCACAACTGCAGCCCCAAGTGGAAATCCTATTCCGGGACTTTGTAGCTCAAAGTAAATTCCGCCAACAATAAGCATAATTAAAATTCCCTGGATAGCAGGACTAACCAGAAATCCAATTAAGCTTTCCATTTTAGTCGGTTCATATTTACTTATTTCATAGTTCTCAATTTCGGCATGTTCCAGTAATTCTTTAATGTCTCCGACAATAGCTTCGCAGTAACCGTTTTCTAAGGCTTCATTTGCAGTGAAAGCAATAATTTGTCCTGTATCTGTAACACCTTCAATATATATTCTTGGGTCAACCATTGCTTCGGCAATTTTAGGGTCACGCTTCCATTTTACGATGGTATCACCATTTTCATTAATAATAGTATCTTTTCCATGAGCTTCTGCCGTGGCTCGCATTGTTGATCGCATGTACGACTGGTATTTTTCGGGCATTATTTTTCCTGTTTGGTCAACAACGGATGCTGATCCGATTTTGGCTCCGGTTTTCATATAAATCCTATCGGCAGCAATTGAAATTAATGCACCGGCCGATGCTGCATTATTTACAATAAAAACATATACAGGTACCGGACTGTTTAAAATTTTAGTTCGGATAGAATCGGCCATATTTACCATGCCACCATAAGTATTTACATTAATTATAATATAATCGGCATTGATTTTTTTTGCTTCTTCAAAACTTTTCTGGGTTTGTCGCCACATACCCGGTTCTATATTTTTATTAATATCAAAAACAAAAACAATAGTTTTTATTGTATCATTGGTTTGAACAGTATCATTTTGTGCAAATATTATTGAACTGTTGAGTATTATTGCTGCAAAAATGAATAGGGATAATATTTTTTTCATGTTTTTATATTTTATAGTCATTCGATAGTTATTTAATAGTCATTAAGGCACTATATTTTAATTTCAAATTTCAGGTTTCAAATTCATCAGCATATTTTAGAAATAAATTAAGTCCTTTATTTTTTTTATCATCTAGTTGATAATCAATATTTTTTTCAAGATATTCTTTTGGGTCAATATGTTTTGGTAAATATGAGAAATCATATGTTTTGATCATCTCATCAATATGATTTATACCATACTTCAGGGCATTATTAAATTCATTTTTAAAGTTTTCTCCAAGATTACGATTACTAACCCATGTAGCAAAAACAAATGGTAAATCTGTATTTTTAATCCATTCTTCGGCTAAATCATATATAAATGGGAATTTTTTTTCTGCCGTTAATGCTTTATCTCCAATAATTACAGCGGCCTCGTTCTCTTTTATTCTATTTTCAAAACCTTCAGTGGTATCTGTCCATTTAACATTTATTTTCCAGAATTTCTTCGCCAGAATTCGAGTTAGCATAACCGACGATCTTGAATGATAATCGAGATAAATAGTATCTACCTCATTTAAAGGCCTAAACGATGCTAAAATAACAGATCGAACAGGTCCGGATGCTCCAATGCAGTAATCTGAAATAATCTCTGAATGATTAAGTTTTGGAATTACAGCAACAGGAATTAAACCCAAATCGACTTTATTATCCAATAATTTTTGTGCACAAACCGAAGGAACATCTTCAGAGAGTTCTATATGATTTAGAATTTTACTATTTTCAATGCCATAAATAAAAGGTAAAGCATTAGTATAGGAAATAGCAGATATTTTTATTTTTGTCATCTTTGCATAATTAAGAATAACAAATATACAATTGCTCTTATTATTATAATAGTAAAGTAAATTGTTTTTGTTTATTTTGTAGTTGATTTTATTTGTACTGAGAATTTCGACATTTATTTAAAAATACAATCATGAGCATTACTACATTAACAGCAATTTCTCCGGTTGACGGACGTTATAGAAATAAAGTAGATGAACTTGGAAAATATTTTTCTGAATTTGGATTGATTAAGTATCGTGTTCTGGTTGAAATAGAATATTTTATTGCTTTATGTGAATTACCACTGCCTCAGTTAGCCAATTTTGATAAAAAACTATATTGTGATTTACGAATTATTTATGATGATTTTAATACTGATGATGCACGTAAAATTAAAGAGATAGAGAAAGTTACAAATCATGATGTAAAAGCTGTTGAGTATTTTATAAAAGAAAAGTTTGATGAACTAGGGCTGGGAAAATACAAAGAATTCATTCATTTTGGTTTAACCTCTCAAGATGTTAATAATACTGCTACTCCATATTCGTTAAGAGATGCCATAGAAGAAGTATATTATCCTGTTTTTAATGAACTAATAGATAAATTGAAATCATTAGTCCAGGAGTGGGCATCGATTCCAATGTTAGCTCGTACTCACGGGCAACCAGCTTCGCCCACTCGATTATGTAAAGAAATAAGGGTATTTATTGAAAGACTTGAACAGCAAATTAAACAATTAAAGACTATTCCATATTCTGCAAAATTTGGCGGAGCAACAGGAAACTTTAATGCACACCACGTAGCATATCCTAAAATCGACTGGAACAATTTCGGGAATCATTTTGTGAATGATATATTAAAATTACATCGCTCGCAACCTACAACCCAGATAGAGCATTATGATAACTTAGCTGCAACTTTTGATGCTATGAAAAGAATAAATAATATTCTTATTGATTTAACACGTGATTTTTGGATTTATATTTCGATGAATTATTTCAAGCAAAAAGTTGTTAAAGGAGAAGTTGGTTCATCAGCAATGCCACACAAAGTTAATCCTATCGATTTTGAAAATGCTGAAGGGAATTTTGGTATTGCAAATGCATTATATGAGCATTTATCGGCTAAGTTGCCAATTTCTCGTTTGCAACGAGACCTAACAGACTCAACCGTTTTAAGAAATATTGGAGTACCGGTTTCACATACAATAATTGCTTTCAAATCTTTACTTAAAGGTTTAAATAAAGTTATAGTAAACAAAGATGCAATAAAAGCAGATTTAGAAGAAAATTGGGCAGTAGTTGCCGAAGCTATTCAAACTATATTGCGTCGCGAAGCTTATCCAAATCCTTATGAAGCTTTGAAGGATTTAACCCGTACTGGCGACAAAATTACAAAAGAAAGTATTCATCAGTTTATCGATAATTTAGACCTTGCCGATAAATTAAAGAAAGAGTTGAAAGAAATTACTCCTTTTAATTATACAGGAATCTAATTTGATTTTCAGAAAATACCCTAATTTGTTTTACCTTTGGTTTGAATCGAAGGTGTAAATGTAGTATGAAAAAGTTTTTGTCAATATTAAAATATTTAGTTCCTTATTGGATAATTGCTTTATTGAGTGTTATCTTAAACTTATTTGCTGCTGTATTTTCAGTTATTTCTTTTACAATGGTAATACCCTTTCTGGGTTTACTTTTTTCAACACAACAGTTTGTTAGTAATCCTGTTGTTTTTGGGTTATCTGCAGAGGCTGTCCAACATAACTTTAATTATTTTTTAGGTAAAATAGTTACGGATAAAGGACATATTCATGCATTATTATTTATTATTCTGATAGTTTTTGTATTTACTCTTCTGAAAAACATCTTTTTATTTATTAGCAAATCACTTGTTATACATATTCGTATTAGTGTGGTTAAAGATGTTAGAAATGAGTTAATGAATAAAATCTTAAGTTTTGATTTAAGCTATTTTTCAGATGAAAGGAGAGGTAATATCATCTCAAAAATGATTATTGATGTTAAAGAAATTGAAGTTTCAATAATTTCATCGCTCGAGATGCTCTTTAAAGACCCAATATTGATAATTGTTTTTTTATATGTATTATTTTTTATGAGTGTTAAGCTCACATTAATTGTAATTTTAATATTTCCTTTTTCGGCTTTGATTATTGGGCAAATAGGTAAAACTTTAAAGAAGAGAACGATCCGTGGCCAGCAAAAAATGGGAGCTTTGGTAGGAATGCTCGAAGAAACATTATCTGGAATTAAAATAGTAAAAGCTTTTAATGCAGAGGGGTTTGTAGAAAATAGGTTCAGAAAAATAAATCAATTTTATAGTAATTTGTTTAGTAAAGTTTGGCGTAGAAGAACCTTAGCTAACCCGGTAAGCGATATTATTTCGACAATTTCGATTCTTATTATTATGTGGGTGGGGGGAAAAATGGTTTTAAGTGCCGAAAGTACTTTGTCTTCTCAGGTTTTTATTGGTTATTTGGCGGTTTTTACGCAAGTTATCAGACCTGCCCGATCATTTTCAAATGGATACTATAATATTATAAAAGGAATGGCATCTGTAGATCGTATAAATTCGATTTTAATGCATGAGTATAAAATTACTGAAAAACCTGATGCTATCATAATTCCTAAATTTAAAAGCAAAATAGAGTTTAAAGATGTAGTTTTTGCCTATGATAAGGATTCTACTTCTGTGCTTGATAAAATAAATTTTACAATA
>JAUVLS010000032.1 GCA_030600625.1 Bacteroidales bacterium | reverse complement strand
ATTATTCACCTGAATATATGTTAAAGTATCTGCATTGAACAAATATATTTCATTTAGAGAGTCTTCGAAAATGCGGCTGGAACGTGCATTTTTTTCTTCTGCCTTCTTGCGCTCTGTAATATCATGTCCCAAAACAACAAGGCCTTTCCGATCACCGTTTGAGTGAATAACAGGCACTTTAGTAACATCGAAAACCCGTACTGAACCATCGGGATCAGGAACCGTCTCTTCTCCCTGAACAATATTACCCTCCTTCCAGGCTCTTGCATCGCTTTCTTTGCAGGTGAGGAATGAATTTTGAAGCTTACTATTAAGTTCTGCTAATTCGGAATCTTTCTTCCCTTGATAGTCTACGCCCTCGAGCTGGAAAATACGGATACCGGCATTATTAACCTTAAGCCAGCGTCCGTCTCCATCCTTAAAGCACACAAAGTCCGGCATAGTATCAATCAAGATTTGCAACTGCTTCTCGCTTTTCTGCAGTGCTTCCTCCGCTTGCTTGCGCTTGGTGATATCCATAAATGTATTGATAAATTCAGTTTTACCGTCTTCGGTTAATAGTGTTGTCGAGGTAACAGAACCCCAGAATACAGTGCCGTCTTTGTGTTTGAAGCGTATTTCAAAATCTTTGATCAAACCTTTTTTATGTAGTTCAATGAATCGCTCTCTGTCTTTTGGATTGTAATAATGAGCTTCAGAGGGTGTGTTTATAAATTCCTCTTTAAAGTCATAATCAAAGATCTTCCATATAGCCGTGTTAACTTCAGTAATGTCCCCTTCGGGAGTGCTAATTGAAATGCCAATAGGAACGCTTTCCATCAAGTTTCTTATCCTTTTTTCTGAATTCCGTAGCGTTTCCTCTGCCTGCTTACGCTTTTCTTCCAATTCCATGTTGTATATGGCAAAAGCAATATCTTCGCCAACTTCCTGGAAAAGGTTTTGCTCTTCTTTGTCGTTTATTAAAAATTTAGGAACCGAAACCGTGAGTAATCCGTAAATGGTGTCGTCATGTCTAAGACTGATCGAGTAGCAACTCCGTTTGTTATAGTTTGCAAAAAGCGGGCAATCTCCGCATTCTTTGCGGGAATCTTCTGTAATGACTAGGTCCCTTTTTTTCAGGGTTTTATTTACACAATTCGTCAACTTCCCTTTTTTCAGCATCTTTTTTACAGGAATAAAGCTTTTACCTAATCCTGATTCGGCAGAGTTTAGATATTCTCCCTGTTTACCCAAAAGTACTATCCAGGCATCAGTGTATCCGCGGTTTTCTGTCAATATCTCACATGTTTTTTGAATGAGTACATTTCTGTTTTTTTCTTTAATAATAAGCTGGTTTACATTGCGTATTGCGTTAAGAATAAGATTGAGATGTTTTATTTTTTCTTCTGCCTGTTTGCCTGCCTGTTCCTGCCCGTCCGGCAGGCGTTTTGTTTCAGATTTCTCCAGATCAGTAATTCTATTGTTTAATTTTTCTATTTCTTTTAGAAGCTGCTCTTTGGTTTTTTCGGTATTTTTCATCTTTGATGAATTTTAATTATTCAATCTTTATCCCCATAACAAGTATGTCATCAATTTGCTCATTGCCCTGCATCCAGTCAGATAATGCCTTATGGAGCATTTCTTTTTGTTTATCCATTTCATTTTCGTGAATATCCATAAGTAAGTCACGAAAGCGGTCGCTCATGAATTTCTTCCTTTTTGAGCCACCAAACTGATCTCTAAAGCCATCAGAAGACATATAAAGGACATCTCCCTTTTTTATATCCAGACAATTATTTTTATATGGAAGTAACATATTTGTTTGTATCCCTATTAACATTCTGTCTGCTGTTATAATTTGAAGTTTTTTATCTCTAATAAGGAATAAAGGAATATTTACTCCTGCATATTGTAATTTCATGTTTTGGGTATCTATCATGCACAGTGCAATATCCATTCCGTCCAATGACTTTTCTTCTTTACCTGGTTGATTTAAGGCCTTCACTACTTTTGTGCGAAGTTTTTCTAATATTATATTAGGATTTAGTTCCATATCCTGTGTAATAATTTCATTAAGAAACGATATCCCAAGCATAGCCATAAAAGCTCCGGGAACACCATGTCCTGTACAATCCCCAATAGCAATTATTTTAATTCCATTTTTTTCTGTTAACCAATAAAAATCGCCACTAACAATATTTTTGGGTTTGAAAAAAATGAAATAGTTAGACAAAATATCATTGATAAATTTTGTTTGTGGATACACTGCTGTTTGGATTCTTTTTGCATATTCAATACTATCCGTAAGTTCTGTTTTTTGAATAGCAATAAAATCACGTTGTTTTTTTATTATTTCCTTTTCGCTTCGTTCATCATGTAAAACCCTATATCTGTTGAGACGGGTAATTGTCTTCACTCGTGTTCTTAATTCAAGTCTGTCATAGGGTTTGGAAATAAAATCATCAGCACCGGCTTCCAGTCCTGTTATTTTCGAATCTTTATCGTCCAGTGCCGTAACTAAAATAATCGGAACTTCGGCTATTGTTTTATCTTCACGTATTTTACGACATACCTCAAATCCATCCATTTGAGGCATCATAATATCTAACAATATTAAATCCGGCTCATGTTTTTTTGTTAATTCTATAGCTTCGAAACCGTTTTCGGCAAAAATTAATCTATAGCCTTCTTTCATTAATAATGCTTCAGCTGATTCTCTTGAGTACGAATCGTCATCAACAATTAAAACGACTGGAGTATGTTTTGACATAATATATTTTTGTAGTTATTTTTCAATAATTATGTAAGTTACAAAAACTTTACAATAAATCAACTAATTGAATATCCGTATATTAAATTTAATATGTATGGCATTTATTGCTGAAAATTTGTTGTTCTTTACTTGTCATAGGTGCAATTTAAGAAATGTTACCTAAATAGTGAAGAAATACATAGCTATCGGGCGACTAATTTTATAAAATATTGCAAAGTTGGCAAGCGTATTATCAACTTATTAGCAAATCCCTGCCTGCGACAGGCAGGCGCTAAGCACCTAAAGTGCAATTGTTTTAGTTTTTATACCGGATTCATATATTTTATTTGTAAATTTATTACCCTTATTAACAAGAATAATACTTCATAATAAAGAAATATGATAATTAGAATTATATTTTATGAATGAAAAAGGATTAAAAAAGGTTATCAGACTTTTATCATTTCTTCAAAGTTTCGACATAAGTTCTGAGCAACAATTACATTCTGATTTAATCATAGATTATATCCATAATATTGTTAAATATAATGTCGACCAATATGTTGAAATTTATAATTTTTATTTAAAACAGATTAAATTAAAATCATCCAGAAAATATAATTCGAAAATTTCGGTTAAATTATTGGCGATATGTTATGAGTTAAAGTTAGAGTTAACAATAAATGAAAAAACCAGATTGTTGATTTTGCTCTTTAAATTATATAAACTCCAGAAAGATTATTCTCAAAATCAAAAAGATGTTATAAAAACAATTGCCTTAATTCTTGGATTCGACAGCAAAGAAATTGAAAATTATGATTTATTTTTTGATAATCTGGATAATGCTATAGATGATAAAAATAGCATATACGAGATTTCGGCAAATCCTGAATTAAAGAATCAACCAAACTCAAAATTTTTAGAAAATTTATCAGGTAAAATAATTTTCTTTTATTTTAATTCTATTCATGTATTCGTTTTTAAATATAATGGAAAAGATACCTTGTTTTTAAATGGTGAGCCTGTTTCAGAAAATGAAATTTATGTATTTTATACCGGAGCAACTATTTATGGTGCAAAAATTCAAAACATAAACTATTCTGATATTAGCTTCCAAATTAATCGTAAAGAAGAATTTGAGCCTATTAATTTTCAGGTTAACAATATTTTTTTTAGATATAAAAATTCAGACCAGGGCATAGGAAATATTGATTTTCATTCGCAAGGAGGTAACTTAATAGGTATTTTGGGAGCCAGTGGAACAGGAAAAACTACTTTATTGAAGATAATTTCCGGGTTAATTGAACCTCAAACAGGACAAGTATTAATTAATAATAAAAACGTATATAAAAATGAAGCATTAAATAAGATTATTGGTTTTGTACCACAAGATGATTATTTTATTGAGAATCTCACTGTAAATGAAAATATTAAATTCTATTCAGAACTTAGCACTACAGGTTTATCTGAAACAGAAAGACAAGTAAAAATAAATAATCTGCTTGAAGAAATCGGGATATTCCCAATCAAAAACAGATTAATTGGTTCTGCATTAAACAGAAACATAAGCGGCGGACAGAGAAAAAGAATGAATGTAGCATTGGAATTATTACGTGATCCGCAGATTCTAATTTTAGACGAACCCACTTCAGGATTATCTTATACAGAATCGTTAAATATTATCAGATTATTAAAAGAACAAAGTTATCAGGGCAAACTGGTTATTACAACATTGCATCAACCATCATCCGAAATTTTTACAAGCCTGGATCAAATCCTAATTCTCGATGAAGGTGGCATACCAATTTACTTTGGGAATCCTGCCAATGCAATTTCATATTTTAAAACGAACAAGAAATTAATAAACCCCTTATCAACCAAATGCCCGACTTGTGGATATGTTGATGCGGGTCAAATTTTTGAACTAATTGAAGAGACCAGAATCAATACACACAACGAAGTTGAAAGAGTTGTTAAGCCGGAGGAATGGCATCTGTTTTACAAAGGCCAATTATCAAATTTAATTCAAAAAACTTCCGAGAAAAATGAAACTTCCGAGCACTTTCTTAATCATACAAAAAGCGTAAGCAGATGGAGCCAGTTCAAAACATATTTAAAAAGAAATATTTATTCGAAATGGAGAAACATTCAATATGCATTGTTAATAGTCACAGAAGCACCATTGCTTGCTTTAATACTAAGCTATTTTTCAAAATTTATATCGGGCACACCGGATAATCCGGATAAGTATATTTATTATCTGAACGATAATATTCCGGCTTATATTTTTATGAGTGTTATTGTTGCATTATTCCTGGGACTTACTGTCAGTGCCGAGGAAATTGTCGGCGACAAAATTCAGCTGATGCGTGAAAAATTTCTCGGTCTTAGCCGATTCTCATATATTAATTCAAAAGTAGTTTACTTAATTTTTATTTCAGCCTTACAAGCATGTCTTTTTATTCTTGTAGGAAATAAAATATTAGAAATAAAAGATACTTTTTCTGATTTCTGGTTGATTCTTTTTAGTGTTTTTTGTTTTGGTAATTTGTTGGGTTTAAATTTATCTTCTTCTTTACGATCTGCCATTGCAATTTATATTTCGATTCCTTTAATGGTAATTCCGCAAATGTTATTCGGGGGAATGATTATTGAATATCATAAAATTAATAAAGGATATAAAGCTCATATAGCAACACCGGTAATAGCAGATATGATGGTAACCAGATGGGCTTTTGAAAGCCTGACTGTTAATCAGTTTAAAAATAATAAATTGGCAAAAAACTTTTTTGATTTGGATAGGGATATTAATGAATCTAAATATTTAATAGTCTTTTTAATCCCTGAACTGGAAAATATTTTAGAAGAAATAGCAATAGCCAGCAAAACTAAAGATGAAAGCTCTGTAATACAATTAGTGCAATTATATCAAAATACAATAAATGCTTACGATATGCCGGCTAAAAACCTGTCTGTTAAACTACAAAAAGAATCTGTATCTTTTTTAGAAAATATCAAAGCATCTAAAACAGCTCTTAGGACATTAAAAAACAAATATCAACAACATTATAATCATTTGTTAAATAATAGAGATAAAAAGATTCAGAAAATTGGGCCAGACTATTTAATCATGAAGCAAGTCTTCTACAACAAGAAATTAAGAAATTATTTATCAGAGAAATATGAAGATGATATTTTAACTAAAGTAAGCAATACCCTGATTAGAACGAATGCACCAATATATACAAAACCAATAAAGAAAAATGGAAGATCTCATTTTTTAGCTCCTGAAAAAATCATTTCAAATTATTCTATAAGTACCTTTGTTTTTAATCTGGGAATTATTTGGCTGATGAATTTGATTTTGTATATTGCATTAATACAAAATGTATTTTTAAAAATCGGGGATAAACTAAAATTTAGAATATTAAACAAATTCAGAAACTGATATTAAGATTGTAATACCTTGAATCCGCAACAAGTATTTAACACCCTGCAAGTCACGGGGTGGCTTGATGTAAATAGATTACGTAATTGTCATAATATTAATCAGCCACCCCGTGACTTGCAGATTTTAGGTAATAGTAAGCTTTTACGCGAATAGTTACAAAAAATAAATCTGATGAAAAATAAAAATTCAAAGCAACAATTTTCAAAAATACTAATGCTGCTACTGGCAGTTTTGATATTTTCGATGTGTACTCGTGAGAATAAAAAAGAGCAGGATAAAGAACTATCAAACCCTGACGATTACGAACTAATTTCTGATTCAATTATGGCAATGGTTTATTCGGTACCTGACCCTGATGAAATATTTAATGAGATTTTTATTGATGACTTTGAACTTAAATCAGATTTAATCAACTCATTAAGCTCTGCCGATCAGGTTTTTAAATCAAAAACCATCGCACTCAATATCGGGGTATATATAGCTGATATGGCTTATTTAGTACTGAACGAGAAAAATATTTTGGCAATAGAATACTTTAAGACTATTCTAAAAATGAGTAAGAATCTGGGATTAAGCAATATTCAAAGCCCTGATTTATTTTTCAATATTGAAACTAATATCAATAATAAAGATTCTCTTTGTTCTATTATTAAAGAGTCGATTAATGAAATAAAAGACGAATTAGAATATACAAATAGAAATAAAACTTTAGTTCTGATTTATACAGGATCTATTGTTGAGTCACTTTATCTGGCTGTTAATAATATTAATTACGACGATTCAAAAAATATAATAGAAAAAATTCTTGAACAAAATATCGTAATAGATAATCTTTATGATTTTTTATCTCAATATAAAGAAGATCCCGATATTAAACCAACGATTGAGCAGCTTGATTCAATTAAATATTTTATGGATAAATGTATAAAACATGATTCTGAGATAAGTGTTCAGAAAGATGAACAAAATCATTTGGTTTTTAAAGGAGGAGATGAAGTTGTTTATGATATGGATGATTTTGAATCTGTAAAATCTAAGATTATTGAATTAAGAAAGACAATCGTTAAAAATTAATAGGATAAATTGTTAATTATGAAGACTTTAAAAAACATCAAGTTATATATATTTGCTATTATATTTTTACTAATTCTTCCCTCAAATGCTTTTTCTCAAAGTTGCCAGGGATTCCATCATCATAAAAATTGCCAGATATATGACTCATACGATTTTAATCAATACGGCCAGGCCAGAAGTGCTCTGCTTGAGATTAACAAAAGCTTTACTTATAAAGCAGTTTTCTACGGTCAAAAGGATTATAAGATGAATGTTTGTACAGAAACAGGCTATTCTCCAGTACGTTATAGATTAATAAATGCCGAAACCAAAGAGGTTTTCTATGATAACATTGAAGATGACTATGTAGAGTCAGTTGGTTTTACAATAGATAAAAATATTACGATGATAATAGAAGTAACTATTTTAGCAAAAGATATAAAACCGGAAGATCCAATAGATATACGTGCTTGTGTAGGAATACAGATTCTCTGGAGGAAAGCACCTAAATTAGGATTTTAACTAAACCACTATGGACTAAAAATCCATAGGTTTTATAAAATTCATTTTAAAACAAAATACTTGAAATTGATTTAAGAACACCGATTAACGTCCCGACAACTGTCGGGATTAGAAGTAAAAAAGACTAATGTGGCTGCAATGAAACCTAACTTGCCTGACTGCCATCAGGCAGGCAAGTTTGCAAAGTTTTAACCATTAATTTAGATGATGAAATATGTAATTATTATTTATTCTCTCTTTATTTTTTTCTTTGCTAAGTCCCAGAACCTGGTTACTAATCCTAGTTTTGAAATTTACGAGAATTGTCCTGATAATTATATAGATGACCCTGTTGAAGAATTAATCCCCGGTTGGTATTTACCCACAAAAGGAACAAGCGATTATTTTAATAGCTGTTCAAAGTTTCAGGTTAATGTTCCAAATAATTTTATTGGTCATATGTATGCCAAAAATGGACAGGCTTATGCCGGAATTATTTTAATTGAAAAACCACCTCAAGACTCTATAAAAACTAAAATATTAAATTACAGGGAATATTTGCAAACTGAATTGAAAGAACCATTAGTACAAGGAGAAAGCTATGAAGTTAAATTTCATTATGCAATTGCTACTTATTCAACTTATGCAGTTAATAATATAGGAGTTTATATTTCTAAAAAAAGAATTAAACGAAGAGGGTCAACCAAGGTGCTGAAATATTCTCCTCAAATAAAAGCTGATACAAGTTCCATGAATACTGAAAAAGATATCTGGTTTGAAATTTCGGATACGCTAATTGCCCAGGGAGGTGAAAAATACCTTACAATAGGTAATTTTTATTCTGATATAAACACCCTGTATTTAACCTTAAATACTTATGGAATAAGAAAAACCTTAAAGAAAAAGATTGATGAAAATAAAATTGCATATTATTATATCGACATGGTTTCAGTTAGCTTGATAAAAGATTAAAACTAAAATCAGAAAGTAATTTTAGTTAAAGCAAATCTTAGTTAATTATCTCGTTTCTTATCTTTTCAACAATTTTTTTCAGGTTTTTAAACTGTTCCTTATTCATGATTATTTTAGGCCCACCGGAAAATTTTATTTTTCCACTTTTAGAAATTTCAAATGTTCGTTTTGTACCTTCCTCTACCAAAAATGAATCAAATATTTTTAAAACTTCTTCCTGATATCTTATAACATCGGTAATATTCGGGTCATCTTCAAAACGTTTCGAAAATTTATGAAGATTATGTAATGCATATTTTTCATTTGCAATTTTTTGCAATAAAATATTATTTTCGGAATATTCATTAACTAAATTCAACACAATATAAAAAGATTCA
>JAUVLS010000152.1 GCA_030600625.1 Bacteroidales bacterium | reverse complement strand
GATTCCGTACGACTAACACTATAAGCTTTTAGTTGTGTCATATCACTATTTGATAGCTGTAATTGTTTTCTAACTTTTCGTGCCATATATTATATTTTGACACAAATATACAATATTATTTAATGAACGCTATACTAGTTTATAATCAGAAGGAATTTTGGAGCTCAAATGAATATTCTGAAAGGCAAACACTTTTATCAACACATTATCGTTGCATCTTTGTTTCGTCAAATGAAACTGTGGCACTATATAAACTTAAAGAATAATCTTTATTTGTTTAAGCTTTCATTATCTTGTATATCCATCCACATGGCAAACATTAATGATTGAAAACCACTAATAAATAGTAAAGCAAATGCCAAAACGGTTACCGGATTTGCATCGGTTTGAGTAAAAACTTTTATCAAAATCTTTATGCCAAATGGTATAGATATTAGTAATAGAAATATTCCCATGTGGTATAGGATAAAAAGAGGATGAAAACTTTTATACAAATATTTTACCCATATACGTTTGAAAAAGCTTCGGAATAATAACCATGAAATTCTTGGTATTACTTTACGAATTTTCATTTTTGATTGTTCCCCGATAAAATATATAGGTTTAATTGCTACTTCTTTTATTGTACAATTTTCGATATTAAGTTTTACTAACATATCATTAGGCATTCCATACCGGGGATAAATATTGAATAATTCAATTTGATTTAAAGCTTTATTAGATAGTGCTGTAAATCCGGTTTGTGTATCGGTTATATGCCAATAACCAGATGCAATTTTTGTCAATATTGAAAGAATAGAATTGCCAATGAATCTTCTTCTTGGCATTAAAGCTTTTGCACTTTTATGCCCTAATCTATTTCCTTTTGCGTAATCAATTGAATTATTTATTACTGGTTCACAAATAGAAGACAATTCATCAGGATCCATTTGTCCATCTCCAGCCATAACAGCTGTACAATCAATATTATTATCTTTTGCCCATTTATACCCTCTTGCAATAGCACTTCCAACGCCGCCGTTTTTTAAAAGATTAATAATAACTAATCTTTCATTTGTATGTTCATGAATAACCTTAGTTGGAGCAAAATATTTTATCTCTTCCTGGTTCCATTTCTCGATAATTTCATTTGCTTTATTATAAAAGTCGTTACCAACCTTAGTTTTAATATTTCCCGGTAATTTAAAACATCCAAGTTTATTTGAAAATTTCCTGGCAAGTTGCTCGGTGTTATCTGTTGAACAATCATTTACCAGAATTATTCTATCCACATAATCAGGTATTGTTTCCAGAACTAAGCCTATTTGCTTTTCTTCATTATAAGCCGGAATAACTACAGCAATAGTTTTATTGTTAATCATCAGTATTTATTGTTTTCGTATAACCAAATTGCATCAAGCACAAGCATTGAATCTATACTAATATCTTTCTTTTTGGCTTTTTTTTCAACTTGTTCCATTAATTCACTGCTATTTCGTAAAGATCTAATTAAATTTTCGATAATCAATTCTCTTTTATATTCAGGTTTAATTTCAACATAAATACCTTTTCGTGCTTTGTCATAATCCGGTAATGTAACTAATTCCTTATATCGCTCTGTTGGTCGTAATTTTAAAAATGTTTCCCAGTATGTGGCTTTATTCATCCACCAATAATGTATTGCCTGATTTGTGTATTGTTGTATCTGAAAAATATTAAAAACTATAAGTAAAGAAATAAATCCAAAGCTTAGATATTTAAGGTACTTTTTAAAACTTAATATACTGATAATCGAAGCAAGGGGAATAGCCATTATCGCATAAGAATCGATAAAAGCTCTAAGTCCGAATGATCCGCCGAACCACCAACACCACCACGATGCCAGAATGTAAATGTTTAATAAAGTGAATAATAAAACCGGGAGAAATAATCCTTTCTTCTGCTTTGGTAAAGTAAATATTCCAATAAATGCGACCAGCATAATTGGAGTATAAACAAACCATCCTTTTTTATAACTAATTAAGATATTTTTTATCTGAGGATTTAAAAAGAAGAATTTTCCTCCAACCTCACCATACGAGAAATAAAATATCTTACCAGAAACCCAGTACCAGTAAATGAATTGAGGGATCCAAATTAGTATGAATCCTGCAATCATTAATAATACTAATTTATATTCCTTTAAAAAATAAAAAACTCTGTTTTTAAAATCTTTACCAGATGTAATATTCCATAAAAAGAAGATAATTAAAACTATAATGTTGGTTGGTCTTATTAATGTAATTAATCCACTTATTAATCCCAGCCAAAATATTTTTTTACTCGAAGGATATTCATAAAATCGTATTGTTTGATAAACAAAAAGTGAAATTAAAGTAAAATTATAGGCGTGAGGCATTGCTGCTTCATAGGAATAATAATATAATAAATTTGTTCCGATTCCAATTGTCGTGACAACAAGAGCTACAATATCTTCTTTATAGAATTTTCTAAGAGTTTTTTGTAAAAATATTAACCCGATTATGACATAAAATAATGAGCTAAAAACTAGTGCAAATCGGTAGGGCAAAGAATAACCATCAGCTTCATATTCTGAAATTAAGCTATATATGTGAGCAGTTGCAAAAAATGGAGCATAAAGGAAAGATAGACCCATTGTTGTGACAATTGCATGTTTATGTGTTGGAGTTTCAACAGGCCATATAAGATCTCCAAATTTTTCTATATTATCTTGACGAAACTGAAGAGATAGATCTTTGTAAATAAATGTTGCAGGTAAATATGCATAATACGATTTTACATCCCACTCAATTACGCGATCATCTTTTTGCCAACGGTGGTGACTAAAATTCAGAAAAATTGTACTAATTGCAATAACTATAATACATAAACCGGAAAGATTTTTTGCAACCAGATTTTTAGTCATTTTTCTCTTTAATTATGTAATTAGGGCGTTTTTTATTTTCCATAAAAAGTTTTCCAAGATAATTCCCAACAATTCCGATCATAATGAGTTGTATTCCTCCAATAAATAGAACACTTATTATTGTTGATGTCCATCCTGCAACTGCATTATCTGTGAATACAGAAATATAAATGGCGTAAAGAATATACAGAAATGCTGCAAATGCGATTAAAAATCCCAGATAAATAGAAACTTTTAAAGGTTTTACACTGAACGAAGTGATACCATCAGATGCAAAATGCAACATTTTTGAAAAACTATATTTTGTTTTTCCCGAAAATCGGGGAGGAGCAATATATTCAAGTTGTATTTGTGAAAACCCCAACCAGGGAATTAATCCTCGGTAAAACAAAAACTTTTCATTTATTTTTTTTAATTCTTGAACTACTTGGTTGTCTAGAAGTCTGAAATCAGCCGTTCCATTTTCAATTTTAACTTCCGATAATAAATTTATAATTTTATAAAAGACTCTAGATGTAATACGCTTAAATAATCCTAATGATTTATCTTGATTGCGTTTGGTTGTTACAATTTTATATCCTTTTTGCCAAAGATTAATCATTTCAATAATCAACTCCGGAGGGTGTTGCAAATCGGCATCCATACAAATAACACAATCTCCCTTGGCAGAGTCATAACCCGCTTTTAATGCATTTTGATGTCCGAAATTTCGGGAAAGGGAAATGTATTTTACTTGCTTATTAGTACTAGCAATGGTTTTTATATTATCGAGAGTTTTATCAGTACTGCCATCATCTATAAAAAGTAATTCGTAACTGAAATCATTAATGTGTTCATAAAGAGATTTATAAAGTTGGTTTATATTACTTTCTTCGTTGTAACACGGGATAATAATTGAAACTTTAAAACTGTTTTTCATTATGATTAGGTTTATTCAGTAATATCTTTCAACGTAAATCCCATCTTAAGAAGATTTTGCGGCGCAAGAATTTTCTCCAACTTTTCAGGTTCAACCAGTTTTAATTTACTATTAACACTGAAAATATCTTTTTTTGATTTTTTCATTTCTTTAGCAAGTTTCGCTGCATTGTTATAACCAATATACGGACTAAGTGCAGTTGTAATGGCAGGGCTTTTATACAATCGGTCTTCGGCTCTATCATTATCAGTTTCCAGTCCTTTAAACAAGTTTTCTTTAAGTGTTTTGTTTGCTGCAATCAATAGTTTGATACTTTCTAATAATGCATGGCCAATAACAGGTAAGTAAGGATTTAAATCAAGGCAACCTTGAGCGCTGAGCGATGTGATTAGTGTATCGTTCGCATAGATTTTATGTGCAGCACTTATAACAAATTCCGGAATAACCGGATTAACTTTTCCTGGCATGATTGAACTTCCGGTTTGTTTTTGTGGTATTTCAACTTCTTTTGTCCCAACAATATCTGATGAAAGTAAGCGAATATCCGAAACCATCTTTTCAAGATTTACAGCATGAGATTTTAATATGGCATGGACCTCAACCAATGAGTCAATGTTATTGGTCGCATCCGGCATATTTTCACTTCGGGTAATTGGCAAGTTAGTTAGTTTTTGTAATGTTGGTACTACCTCCATTATAAAAAACCTTGGAACAGAAATTCCGGTACCAATTGCGCTACCGCCAAGATTAACTACTTTAATACGTTCAAAACATTTTGATACTCTCCACCAGTCACGTGATAAAGCTTCGTTGTAAGAGCTGAAAAGCATAGCATACGATGATGGAACAGCTTCCTGCATTTGAGTGTAAGCAATTCGTAATTTGTTACGACTTTTATTTTCGATTGCTTCAATATCAAATCGTAAATCGTTTATTTTTTCTTCAAGCTCAACTAATAGTTTTATGGCTGCTAC
>JAUVLS010000298.1 GCA_030600625.1 Bacteroidales bacterium | reverse complement strand
TAATATAAATCAACCGGAGTTTTTAGCTTATAATGTTTTAATAATCCATCAATTAATTGATCCTCAAATTTTATTTTCCAGTTCTTTAATCTTCGTTTTAATAACTCCTTACCTGTTTCGGCTTCTTTGAATTTGTCTTCACGAAGAGTTGATTTAATTTTGGTTTTAGCTTTAGATGTAACTACAAAATTTAGCCAGTCTGTTTTTGGTTTTTGAGTTTTTGATGTAAGAATACTTACCTGATCACCATTCTGTAATTGTTGCTTAATAGTTACATTTTTATGATTTATCATGGCACCAACACATTGGTTTCCGACATCAGAATGAATATCGAAAGCAAAATCGAGAACAGTTGATCCGGCCGGGAGTTTTTTTAAATCTCCGTTTGGAGTAAATACAAAAACTTCTTTATTGTAAAGATTTAATTTTAAATCGTCAATTGTTTCGCCATTTGCCACACCATTTGTTTCAATTACTTCGCGTATTTTTTGCATCCACTGATCAATTCCCTTTTCGGCTTTAACGCCTTTATATCGCCAATGTGCTGCATATCCTTTCTCCGCAACTTCATCCATTCGTTGTGTGCGAATTTGTACTTCGACCCACTTACTTTCCGGTCCTACAACTGTTGTATGTAATGATTCATAACCATTCGATTTTGGTATTGAAATCCAGTCACGTAAACGATTTGGATTAGGCTGATAAAAATCGGTAACAATAGAATAAACTCTCCAGCAATCAGCTTTTTCTTTTGAAGGGTTCGAATTTAAAATAATGCGAATAGCAAAAATATCATACACTTCCTCAAATTCCACATCCTGCTTTTTCATTTTTTGCCAGATTGAATATACAGATTTCGGACGTCCTTTTATATCATAATCAATACCTTGTTCCTTTAATTCTTTTTCAACAGGAGCGATAAACTTTTTAATAAACCGGTTACGTTTAGCTATTGTGTTTTTCAGTTTTTTGATTATCTCTTTATACTTCTCATTCTCGGTATACTTCATAGAGAGGTTTTCCAATTCGGATTTTATATTATATAAACCTAAACGATGAGCCAGTGGTGCATACAAGGAAAATGTTTCTAAAGAAGTTCTAATTTGATAATCTTCAGGCAAATTATTTAATCCACGCATGTGGTTTAGTAATACGGCAAGTTTAATTAATATTACACGTACATCTTCGGCCAGAGTCAAAAGCATTTGCCTGAAGTTCTCAGCTTGATTTACAGATGTTTTTGTGTTAATGTCAGTTATTTTAACTAATCCGTCTACAATAAGCTTAATAGTTTTATCGAATTCCTTTTCTATCTCAGCTATTGTAATTTTATTATCGATTACTGCCTGATATAATAATGTTGCAACTACCGACCGTGTTCCCAGCCCAATCTGATCAACAACAATGATAGCAGTTTCTAAGATATCCATAATCGCAGGATCTCCGGATGGTAATCGGTTTCCTTCTGAAGCATCCAAAGCAATATCGAATGCTTTTCGAATTAATTCGAGTTCTTTCTTTTTAGTAAAGTTTTCTGATAACTGTAATAATTCGCGATATTTATTAATGACATTCTTTCGTTCTCTATCAGTAATCTTTCCTTCTGTCTTTTTATCGAAATTTATTTTTGATAACATTTTTACAGTATTTTGAAATTGTCAGCATCAAGTGCGACCGGGAATTTTTCCCTAAATAGTTTTAAATCATCTAACGATAATTTTGCATTAATTATTTCATTTTTATAATCATTAGCCTTTGTAATAATTTGTCCTTTTGCATTTATTATAACCGTATCACCCGAATATGTTATTCCTTCACCATCATTTCCAATACGATTCACCCCAATTACATACGACTGATTTTCTATTGCTCTTGCTTTTAAAAGTGTATTCCAAACTTCTCTTCTGCTTTCCGGCCAACTTGCAATATATATTAACAAATCATAATCGTCTCGATTTCTGCTCCAAACCGGAAAGCGTAAATCATAACATATCAGAGGGCAAATTCGCCAGGCATTATGTTTAAAAATTGTTTTACTTTCGCCTTTAGTATAATCTTCATGTTCTTTCTCCATGCGAAATAAATGACCTTTATCATAAGTATAATATTCTCCATTTGGAAACATTACAATAAGTCGGTTGTAATAGTTCTTATTTTCTTCAATTATAATACTTCCAATAAGAATCTTTTCAATCCTTTTAGATTGCTCCTTCATCCAGTTGAATGATTTACCGTCCATCTTTTCAGCCATTTTTACAGCATCCATGGTAAATCCTGTTGTAAACATTTCGGGCAAAACAACCAACTCTGAATCAGCAGGTAACTGATCAAATTTATTTGTAAATTGATTTAAATTCTGATCAACATTTTTCCAGGCTAATTCAGACTGGATACAGGAAACAATGAGATTATTTGCCATTTTATTTTGTAATATATTTTTCAAAGATATAAAGATTAAAATTTTGTATTACCTTAAATATGCAGATTTTTTTAACCGCGAAGTTCACAAAGATTTTAACATGTTTTTTCTTTGAGACCTTTGCGCCTACTTAGAGTCTGTCTATAAAGTCGGCCTTTTACTGAAATAGTCATCGGATGACTATTTAAATAACTGACAATCAGGTTTT
>JAUVLS010000283.1 GCA_030600625.1 Bacteroidales bacterium | reverse complement strand
GTCAGCAATTTTTGAAAATGCATGATAACTGATTTTTGTTACATCCAGCTCACTATTTAAAGCTTTATTATTTAATTCTTCCACATCGCCTAAAAAAACATCAAATTCGAGTCCTTCAGTATCAATTTTATGATGAACCATGGCATCAAAAATAAAAGTATCATTCGGGCAGGTTGAAAAACCTAATGAAATTTTATGGGTTTCATGTTTCATGTTTGCGGTTTACGGTTTGTGGTTTAGGGTTTAAAAATGTCATAATCTCAAATAGTTTTTGATTAAAAAAAATTAAATTTAGGTGCTTAGCGGATTTGTTAATATACTAATTCCAAGATTGTTAATTCTGATTTATTTCACAAAATTATCCCCCGATAGCTATCAGGGGTAGCACCTCTTATTTAATCTCATTAATTATTTCTATTAATTTATTATTCAAATTTTTTATGGCTAAAGGAATATTCCAGTTAGCCTCGTTTCTTTCCTCAACATAATTTGAAATAGTTCTTATCTGTAAAAATTTAACTCCTTCGTTTAAACAAACATAAAAAAATGCTGCCCCTTCCATCGTTTCAATATCTGCATTAAATTTGTTTTTAAACAAATCAATGCTTTTTTTACATCCGTGAGTTATATTTACGGTAATAGCAGAAACCTTTTTTAAATCAAAATTAAATTCATAAGGATTTTCCAGTAAAGCATTTTTAAAAGGAAACTGATCTTTAGGTATAAATCCTTTTTCAAAAACAGTATAAAATTTATCCTTATCCTCAAAACCTAAATCAGCAAATTGATCTGATTGTACATAAACTGTATCGCCAATATTTAAATCAGGATTAAAACTACCGGCAATTCCTGCATTTATAATCAAATCATACTCTTTTTCTGAAAGTTTACGAGTTAATAAATATGTTGTAAAAACAGCTCCGATTCCTGTTACTAAAACATCAACAAGCAAATCATCCCGATTAAATGATTTGATTTTATTTAATGTTGGAGAAATTTCTTTTTCTGTTGCAGAAACAATTAATATCTTCATGTTATATCAAGCATTAATATATCAATGATAATAGATAATAATATAATGCCGAAGTATTAGAATGTTAAGAGAATTTATTCTCTGCTACATAATAAGCATTCGGTATTAATTACTACTTTTGCAAATTCAAATATATTGCTTTTATATCAAAATTGTTGTTTATTTATACTTACAAAAGCAAATTAGAATATGATTTATGTAACCCGCAGAGAGCGTTTTAGTGCAGCCCACCGTTTATTCAGAGACGAGTGGGATGATAAAAAAAATATGGAAGTTTTTGGTAAATGCTCGTACCCGAACTGGCACGGGCATAATTATGTTATGTATGTTACGGTAAAAGGGGAACTCAATCCTGAAACAGGATTTGTTGTAAATATAAAACGACTAAGTAAAATCATTAAGGAACAGGTTATTGTTAAGCTGGATCATAGAAACATGAATTTAGATGTAGATTTTTTAAAAGGGAAAATGGCCACGACAGAAAATCTTGTAATAGGAATATGGGAAGAACTTGAACCAACAATTAATGCTTTAGGCATTCAGTTGCATTGTATTAAAATTGAAGAGACTGAAAATAATTTTGTAGAATATTATGGAAATTAATGTATTATGGAAATTGTAAATAACGGAGTTAAAACATTTAAGGATAGCGGATACGTTAGAATAGATAAGTGGAATGACGAAAAAACAACAAAGCTTGCCGAACATTATAAAGCAATTTTAGAATTAATTGGTGAAAATACAGACAGGGAAGGATTAGTTGATACCCCGGAACGTGTTGCAAAAGCAATTCAGTTCTTAACAAAAGGATATGGTATTGAACCAAAAGATATTTTAAAAACAGCCATTTTTAAGGAAGATTATAAACAAATGGTTATTGTTAAAGACATTGAATTGTACTCAATGTGTGAGCATCACATGATACCTTTTTACGGCAAAGCACACGTGGCATATATTCCTAATCAATATATTACAGGCTTAAGTAAAATTGCACATGTTGTTGAAGCTTTCGCAAGAAGATTACAAGTTCAGGAACGATTAACGATGCAAATTCGTGATTGTCTTCAGGAAACACTAGATCCAATGGGTGTTGCCGTTGTTATTGAAGCATCGCATATGTGTATGCAAATGCGCGGTGTTCAGAAACAAAACTCAGTTACAACTACTTCTGCTTTTACAGGAGTATTTTTACGTGAAACAAAAACCCGGGAAGAATTTATTCACTTAATTGCTTCGAAACTGCATTAAAAATGCCATTTCATTTTTGAAATAAACTAAAATCCAGATCATAAATTAATATTATTAATTGGTTCGGTTTTTTTTAATTTTGACGGCTGTTAAAAGTAATTTCAATATCGAAATTAAGTATTAACCAAAATTAATTATATGAAACTTCCATGCAGATTATGTATAGTCATAGTTTGTAATGTTTAACATGGAAGTTCACGAGCAGCATGTGCAATGGAGTTGTGGGAGCGAGCCAGCCTGCGGCAGGCAGGTAACAAATAAAAATTAAAAACTGGAAAGATAATTAGATAATTAATAAAGTTTATTAACTTAAAACATAAACAAATGAGAGCATACGTATTCCCGGGTCAGGGAGCACAATTTGTTGGCATGGGTAAAGATCTTTACGATAATTTCCCTGTTGCAAAAGAATTATTCGAAAAAGCGAATGAAATTTTAGGTTTCAAAATTACAGATCTAATGTTCGATGGTACTGAAGATGATTTAAAACAAACCAGAGTTACTCAACCAGCTATCTTTTTACACTCTGTTATATTA
>JAUVLS010000158.1 GCA_030600625.1 Bacteroidales bacterium | reverse complement strand
TATTCCAATAATCCATTTTTCCAGATTCGTAAATTGAAAATATAATTTATGATTTCATTTTTACATTTAATCAAAAATACTGATCTCTTAATTTATATAATCTCAAATATAATGAAAAAATATTTAAAAAAGATGTATCTGGTTATAGGGCAGCGAATTACAAAAATATTATTTTGTCTGCATACATTGTTTCAAACGTTTGCGACCTGAGAAAAGAGGAGTAAAGAATTTAAAAAAAAATCCTGCATCTTTAATCTGATGCAGGATAAGAATTATTATTAATTTAATGATTTACGATACTTGTTCTAACTTCTTCATTACTTTAAAAATAAATCCGGCAGCGATAAAACACAATATGATAAATATTGCCCATACCTGCCAAATTTGAACTCTTTCGTATAAGAAACTTCCAACTCCTAACATTAAGTTTCCTAATGCAGTAGCACCTAACCATCCACCTTGCATTAATCCCTGATATTTTGGAGGAGATACTTTTGATACAAATGAAATACCCATCGGACTCAAGAATAACTCGGCAACAGTTAATGTAAAATAAGTACTAATTAACCAACCTGTTCCTACACGAACATGGTTAGGATCAGATTGCATTACATTAAACGGATCTAATCCAAGTGAGCCAATTAATAGAATAAGGAATCCAAAAGATGTAATAATCATACCAATACCAATTTTCCTTGGTGCTGATGGTTCTTTACCTCTTTTATTTAGCCACGCAAAAATACCCACAATTATTGGAGTTAATAATACAATCATAGTTGGGTTAAAGTGCTGGAATAATTCAGGAGAGAATGCATTTACTTCCGGATTATTTGAATAGAAATAATATACTCCAACAACTGAAAGTGCTAATATAAGTACGCTTATTAATTTTGTTTTTGCTGAGGAACCTTTCTTGAAAATAGCAGTTAATGAGAAGATACCAATAACAATTGAGAGTAAAGACCATATATTAAATACCAGATAGGTTGCCGGGCCTACATTCTGAACGGTATAATCTCGTGCAAAGAAACTCATGGTTAATCCGTTTTGATGGAAAGCCATCCAGAAGAATATAACTACACCAAAAACTAAGAATAAAGCAGTAAGGCGTTGTTTTGTTTCAGCTTTTGACATTTCAACAACTTCTCCTTTTTCAGTTTCAGCTTTTTTAACATCAGGTAACATTCTTTTAAATAAGGTATAAACAATTAAAGAAATAATCATTGTAATCCCTGCAAGTGCAAAAGCATAATTAAATCCAGTACCATACGCAGAAAGATAATCATTTGCAAATGTTCCTAAGTCAGTAACGGTAGTGCCGGAAACCTTGTCAGCTAGAGTTTGCAGATCAGTTTGCTCAGTAGCAGTAATAATACCATCGTTAAATCTGTGAATTAATGAAGGTAAAGCGTCATCACGTAAGAAACCTTTCGATTTAATAAACCAGTTAATAACTCCGGAAGCTGCACTAGGAGCAAATAAAGCACCCACGTTAATACCCATATAGAAAACACTAAAAGCAGAATCTCTTAAATGAGAATATTTAGGATCATCATACAGTTGACCAACAACAGCCTGTAAGTTACCTTTAAACAAACCATTACCAAAAGCGATAATCATTAAAGCGGTTACCGTAAATGCTAAACCAAATCCAGGAACAGACATTAATATGTATCCACCCAACATGGTAAAAAGGCCAATATAAATAATACCTTTGTAGTTTTTAGTTCTGTCAGCAAGGATTCCTCCTACTAGAGCTAATCCATAAATCGAACCGTAAAATATACTATAAATTATTCCTGCTTTCGATTCTGTCAAACCAAATTTGGATGTAAGATAAAATACAAGAATACCCATCATGGTGTAGAAACCAAATCGTTCTCCCATATTGGCAAAAAAGGCAACATATAGTCCTTTAGGATGTCCTTTAAACATAATTTTATTATTTTTAGTTAATATTAATTTTCAATATCATAAATTTAGGAATGACAAATATAAAAATCTTTTTTTTGAGACCAAGTTTTTAATTAAAGGTTTAAGCATTAAATTTGTTTAAAAGAATTTATAAAATGAAAATACTTAAATCATCTCAAATAAGAGAAGTTGATGCCTTTACAATAGAAAATGAACCCATTGTTTCAATTGATTTAATGGAAAGGGCTGCAATGACTATTTCCGGATGGATTTCTGAAAATATTTCAAAAGAGAAGATTATTAAAATATTTGTTGGCCCGGGCAATAACGGAGGTGATGGTTTGGCAGTTGCCCGCCAACTTATGGATTTTAATTATTCGGTAGAAATTTTTTTGCTGAGGATTTCTAATAAATTGTCACAAGATTGTGAAACTAATTTAGATAGATTCAAAATAATAAAAAACAACTTAATCAGAGAAATTAGTGAAAAATCGGATTTTCCTGAGATAACACAGAATGATGTTCTCGTTGATGGATTATTTGGTTCAGGTTTAACAAGGAAATTGGAAGGATTACCTAAATACTTAGTTCAGTTCTTAAATAATTCAAGTGCAGATATTATTGCAATTGATATTCCATCAGGTTTGTTTGGTGAAAATAATTTCGGAAACGATTTTGATGCAATCATTAAAGCTAAATATACTCTTTCGTTTCAATTACCCAAGCTGTCTTTCTTTTTCCCTGAAAATGAAATCTTTGTAGGCGATTGGAAAGTATTGCCAATAGGATTAAATAGGAATTTTATTGATAATTTATATTCTGAGTTTTGTACAATAGATTCAGAATACGTAAAAAACAGAATTATTCAGCGTAAGAAGTTTTCTCACAAAGGAACCTATGGTCATGTGATATTAATTGCCGGAAGTTATGGAAAAATGGGAGCAGCAATATTAGCTGCAAAAGCTTGTTTGCGTACCGGATCAGGATTAGTAACTGTTCATGTGCCAAAAATAGGATATGAAATTATACAAACCGCTTTACCCGAAGCTATGATTAGTATCGATTGGTCAGATATTATATTTACTAATGTTCCTGATGTCGAAAATTATACTTCGGTTGGAATTGGCCCTGGAATTGGAACCAAACAAAATACTAAAAAAGCTTTATCAAATTTATTCGATATAGTTTCAACACCAATGCTTATTGATGCCGATGGCTTAAATATTTTATCAGAACAGAAAGAGCTAATTAAGAAAGTTCCCAAGAATAGTATTTTAACACCACACCCAAAAGAGTTTGAAAGATTAGTTGGTGAAACATCAGGAGATTATGACAGGATTCAAACTCAAATCAAATTTTCTGTGGAACATCAATTATTTGTTGTATTAAAAGGTGCTCATACATCAATAACTTGCCCTGATGGAACATGTTATTTTAATAGTACAGGTAATCCGGGAATGGCAACTGCAGGAAGTGGCGATGTACTAACCGGTATAATTCTTTCGTTATTAGGGCAGGGTTATAAACCTAAACATGCTGCAATACTTGGTGTATATTTACATGGTTTGGCAGGTGATATTGCCTCTGAGAAAATAGGGCAGGAGGCAATCATCGCATCAGATATTGTCGATAATTTAGGTCCTGCTTATTTAAAAATTAAAGAAAATAAAATATGAGAAATATAAAAACATTTGTTTTTTTAAGTTTGGTGGTTCTTTTTTCATGTAAATCAACCTCAGAAACCCGGGTATCTAAAATTGAGAACTCTAATCTGATATCTGAAAGTGGAATTATTTATGCCTTACCACGAACTAATTTAAAATTTACTATTGAAGCTTCACGAACGGATATTATACCGGGGCCTTATTATGAATATGCCGAAAAATATATGGGAATAGAAGATGTTCCTGAAGAGGAAATATCAATTTGGCAAATTACTGATATTTCAATTCATACCTATAATGATATTGATCCGGAACATTATTATATTCTTGAGCCATCAGGTAAAATGAATATTGATTTTAATAAACTTGTTCAAAATGGAAATGTATTACCTATAAATAAACCTGTCGAAAGTAATTTTTCAAGTGAGTTTTATGGTATAAATAATACAGAAAATGAAATTGTATTTACTGATTTGAGTGTTACTAAATATGTTGGAGAAGAAAAGTTTACGTACTTTAAAAGAGTGCAAAGAGATTCTTTGTTCGCAAAAGTGCCTGTTACTCAAACCAAATCTGTTTATAGATCCTTTGAAGATAAGGCAGAAGAAGCTGCTAACTTTATTTTCATGATTCGCGAAAAAAGATTTGAACTCCTGACCGGAATGGCAGATTTTTATCCGGAAGGTAAATCCTTAGAAGTTGCAATTAATGAATTAAACAGACTGGAAAATGACTACTTAGCTTTGTTTATTGGTAAACGATTTACAAGTAACTATAGTGCAGGATTCGAATTTGTACCAACGGAAACAGAACTTAACCAACCATATATTTTATTCAGATTTAGTGAAGACAGAGGAGTATTACCCCCAAACGATTTGCGAGGTCGTCCAATTATAGTTGAATTAGATAAAAAGGAGCAAACTAAAAACCTGTCATATTTAATGTCTGATCAAATTAATAGAGAAGGTACTGTTTATAAAAATAAATTATATTATAGGATTCCTGATGTGGCCCAAGTGAAAATATTCGATGGAAATACCATATTGGCAACACGTAAAGTAAATATAGAACAGTATGGTATTGTTGTTCCTTTTCCAGC
>JAUVLS010000080.1 GCA_030600625.1 Bacteroidales bacterium | reverse complement strand
TAAAGTATCTGTTATCGAAAATCCTTTAAACTTTCCATTAATTTTTTTCGTGTAAAGAAAATTCTACTTTTTACCGTACCTATTTTCAAATTTAATCCATCTGCAATTTCTTTATACTTGTAACCAGATAAAAACATTGTAAACGGTTCTTTAAATTCATCAGGCAAATTATCTATTTCTTTTGTAATTTCGTAAGTTGTATACTCCTTATCAGGTCTTGTTGGAGAAAGCTCCCTTGATAAATTCAAAAAATATAAATTATTTGTTGTATCGTTATGAGTATTTTCTTTTTGTTGTTTGCGATAATTATTAATAAAAGTATTCTTCATAATTGTAAATGACCATGCCTTTAAATTAGTATAACCTACAAACTTATCTCTGTGTGATAAAGCTTTTAAATATGTTTCTTGCAAAAGATCCTGAGCTTCTTCTTTATTATAAGTCAAACTCATTGCAAATCTCGAAAGTTTAGTTTCTAAACCTATAAGTTGATGATTAAATTCTATTGCTGTCATAGTTGTACGTTTTTAAATAATTCTTAAACAAATATACAACACTAAAAGACCAAAAAGCAAATATCTGAATGCCTCAAACCCCAATAACAACAACTATTCTAAATAAGGACAGCAAGTGAAAGCACTGTTATTTAAGCATTATGTTACCTTTTTGCCTCATTCTTCTAAATTACAATTAAGGTGCATTTTTTTGTTTAATGTTTGTGTTATTAAGCTAACACTTGATTAAACAAAAAATTCTGCTTAAACTCAAGCAGGATGTATTATTTAGAATAAATCTAAAGAAATTACAGGTTTTTTAATGTTTCTACAAAATCTAGTGGTGATGATACTTTCAGAACGTTTGATGGTAATTCTGTAAAATTCTCTTTTATCTGTAGTCCTGTTACAAATATCTTTTGGAAAGGAAAGGTTTGTGCCAGATTATTTAAATATTCAATTACTTCATTTTTATTCAACGAAGAAGTTAAGGATGTAAAAAGAAAATCGGGATTAACCATTTTACTGGTTTCAACAACATCCTCAAATGGTACAGAACTTCCTAAATAATAAACAATCCTACCTGATTTTTTAATTAAATAATTGTAAAACAATAACGCTAACTCGTGATATTCAGCTTCTGGCAAAAATAACAGGAACTTTTTAGCTACCTGACTCTCAGTAACAACAATATTATCTATTGCAACCATCAATTTTTGCCTGAATAAATTTGACACAAAATGTTCATGAGCCGGATTAATAGATCCTGTTTGCCATAACAAACCAATCTTTTCAAAAAATGGAAAAATCACTTTTATAACTGAATTCTCAAACCCTTCGTGCATAATGTATCGCGAGAGTATTCTGTCGAATTTATACTCATCCATTTCAACCATTGCAACAATTAAGTTTTCAATATTATTTTCCGCATTCGATGAATCAGAAGAAATATTAATTACTTTTTCAGTTATCTCAGAATCAGATAATTTTGATATATCAGAAATGCGAATACCATATCGATTTAATATTGCAATATTTAATAAGCTCTTTAAATCATTATCGCAATAACACCTAATGTTTGTATCGGTGCGTGCCGGTTTAATAATACTATAACGTTTTTCCCAAATTCTAATGGTATGAGCTTTTATCCCCGATAAATTTTCCAACTCTTTTATTGAATAGCTTGCCATAAAATTTAATGTGTCTATTGATTTTTTCATATGTTACAACAACATTTGCACATAATAGTTCAATGTTTTAATATTTTTTTAATACTTGCACAGAGTATCTTTTATTTTATTTATTTACAGTCTTGTGCTACGGTAAAAATAATTCAGGTTAAAAAATCGTTATTATTTTTTATTAAATCTATATTTATAAAATGACTAATATTATAAAAACCAATGATGGATCCAATACACTTTATTCCAACAAGTTTAAAGAACATTACCATTCAACTTATGGAGCTCGTAGTGAATCAACACATGTATTTATCGAAACAGGTTTGAACTATTGTCAATTAAAATCGATCAAAATATTTGAGGTAGGTTTTGGAACAGGACTAAATACCATATTAACATATATTGAGAGTATAAAAAGAAACTTAATAGTTGAATATATAGCCATTGAATTATTTCCTGTTGATTTGGAAATTATTAATCAACTTAATTATCCTGAATTCCTGTCGGCTGCTCAAAAAGATGTTTATAGTAAACTACATACTTGCAAATGGAACGAAATTGTTAAAATTTCTTCAAACTTTACTTTCCGGAAAACAAACTCAGATTTTAACAATTATAATTTTACGCAAAAATATGATCTAATTTATTTTGATGCTTTTGCGCCGGATAAACAACCGGAAATGTGGAGTACTAAAAATTTTGCAAAAATTTATGAAGCATTAAATAAACAAGGTATTTTAACTACATATAGTAGTAAAGGCATGGTTAAAAACAATTTGCGTAGTGTAGGATTTAAAGTTTCAAGATTACCCGGTCCAATAGGCAAAAGACATATCCTTAGAGCTGAAAAACTTTAAAATATTTTAAAGTTTTAACTTTTTTTAAAATACTTCCTTTTGCCTTCTCAAATAAAATTAGCAAATTTGCACTTCATCTTAAAATTTAATAATCTCAAAAAAATAAAAACTATGAAAATTAAAAACTTATTACTACTTATTACTGGTTCAGTAATAATACTATCATCTTGTGGTCAAACAATGACAGGTAATGCTAAAATCAAAACAGATTTAGACACTTTAAGTTATGCCTTAGGGGCAGACATTGGAAATAGTCTGAAAAATGCAAAAGTAGAAGAAATTAATTACAAAGCTTTTTTAAACGGATTAGCTGATGCTATTGAAGAGAAAGAATTTAAAATGAAAGAAGAAGAAATTAAACCTTACATACAAAAGTATTTTACCGAACTAAGAGAAAAGGGACTAGCTGATAATTTAGAAGAAGGCAGGGCATTTTTAGAAGAAAACAAGACAAGAGAAGACGTAATAGTTACAGAGAGTGGTTTGCAATACGAAATAATTGAAGAAGGAACCGGGAAGTCTCCAAGTGCTCTCGATATAGTTGTTTGTCATTATCACGGAACTTTAATTGATGGTACTGTGTTTGACAGTTCTGTTGAAAAAGACAAACTATTTGAAACAGCTTTAAATAGGGTTATTCCTGGTTGGACAGAAGGAATGCAGTTAATGAAAGAAGGAGCAAAATATAAATTTTACATTCCTACAGAATTAGCTTACGGACAGAGAGTTCGTCCGGGAGGAGTATTAGAAGGAAATATGGCTTTAATATTTGAAGTTGAACTTCTTGAAGTAAAAGCTCCGGAAGCTCCAGTGAAAAAAGAAAATTAATATATCTTATAAATTTTATAAACAAGCGTGTGAAATAAAACGCTTGTTTTTTTATCCTCAATATTATGAAAAAAGCTGAAATAATCACAGAAAAGGGTACTATGAAGGTTGAGTTCTTTGAAAAAGATGCTCCTGGTACTGTAGAAAATTTTGTAAAATTATCAAAAGAAGGTTTTTATGATGGATTAACATTTCATCGAGTAATTCCTAATTTTGTTATACAAGGAGGTTGTCCTGATGGTACAGGAATGGGCGGACCGGGATATACAATTAAATGTGAGTTGGATGGTGATAATCAATATCATGACAAAGGTGTGCTTTCAATGGCACATGCCGGAAGAGATACAGGAGGCTCACAATTTTTTATTTGCCATAGTCGTGAAAATACTCAACACCTGGATCGTAATCACACAGTATTTGGAAAAGTTTATGAAGGTCTTGAGGTAATTGATACCATCAAACAAGGTGATACTATAGAAAAAATAATCATTAACGAAGAATAGATCGATTTTTTATTCAGCGTTGTATACCATTTAACCTGACAGAGTTTGAAAAACCTGTCAGGGTTTATTAATTTGAAAACACAAGACTCTGACAGGTCAAAATAGAATTATTAACTAAACTACATCGATTTCTGATTTTAGAACTCTGAGATCGTAAATACAAAACCTTAGGCAATTACTAAAATTTAAATCAGATAATTATGAGTTTCGAAATCACAGGTAAATTAATCGAAAAATATAATATGGTTCAGGTAAATGACCGTTTTAAGAAACGTGAATTTGTTATTGAAAAAACGGAATCTAATGGCGGCATGGAATTTACTGATCATATTAAATTTCAATTAACTCAAGACAGATGTAATCTTGTGGATAACATCGAGCTTAATGATGAAATAAAAGTGAATTTCAATATTCGTGGAAATAAATGGGAACGTGACGGCAAAGTAAATTATTTTACAAACCTTGATGCCTGGAAAATTGAAAAAGTTCAAAATCAAAGTTCTGATGACGGGAATATGTCTCCTCCTCCATCCTTAGATGATTTACCTCCGGAAAACGATGAACCTGATGATTTGCCATTCTAATTGATATATAAACATCCGATGTTTTTGAAACATCGGATGTTTTGTTTAGTTAAAACCTAATCGCCAAACTTAGTATTTTTATTTAAAATATACCGAAGTGGCCTTACTATCTTTTCTAATAAGCGGATATCTTCAGTAATTATTTCTGCTGTACCTTGCATCTCCTGTTTAAATTCTAAATCTACTCCATAAAAAGTACTTAATCCTTCAGGCAATTCAATTTCGGCTGTATAATAATTATTATTTGGAGCAAGTGAAATGGATCTTATTATTCCTTTAACCATTCCGAATTCCATATATGGATAATTTGCAAATTGAATATTTGCAAATTGACCTTCTTTAACTTTTCCGGCACCCTGAAATGTTAATTGTACTTTACCAATCATTTCACCCTCGTTCTGAGGGATAACTGTTAAAACTGTTTCTCCGGATTTTACAGTTTGATTTTCGTTCCAGAACTGATTAAAAGTAACTACACCATTTGTCGGTGCAATAAGAACATAATGATGTCTCCATGTATCAATTGCCGAAAGAAGATTTTTATACGATTCCCAAATAAGAATAACCTGATCTGAAATCTGCTTCTCTTGTTGTAATTCCAGTTCAAGGATACTTTGATTCAATTGTTCAACTTGAATTTCAGTGTTTGTGACAGACAAATTGTTTTGTTCTAAATTATACGATTTAGAAAGTAATTCCGACTTTGATTTTTCAAAATTTGATTCTGATAACAAATTCTGTACATACAAAACAGAATCGCGATCGAACTGTTTTCTTGTTAACTGATATCCTTCCTTTAATATTCCGTTTTGAACGTTTAAGTTCACTAAATAAAGTTCGTATTTCTTAAGTTCCTTTTTATACAATTCAATTTTACGTTGATGATAATCTAACTTAATCGTTTTATTATATTCATCTATGTGTTTATAAAAGCTTGCATAATTAACCTGTATTTCACCAAGGATATACGTTTTGTATGATAAATTAATTATTTCTCCGGATTTGAAATTACTTTTAAACTTCTTCAGATTTTTTGCTAAACTCTCAACCGATTCATAATTCCCGGGGTTCTCAATTACACCTACAACTTGATTTTTTGTAACCAAATCATTATCTGAAACAAATAAATTTTGAATTTTACCGGTTGTTTTTGCTAAAACAGGAGCCGGAGGGTTTTCAGTAGTTAAAACAATATCGGCGGTAACAATATCAGGATATTTAAAAAACCAACTACCAATAATAATTACGGCTACAATAAAAAATACTATTGTAATTCCCCACCTTACAATCCATTTTGGAGGACGACTGAGAATTTCCTGTACCTCGTTTGAGCGGAGTTCTATTTTTTCTAATGATTGTTCGTGCTCTATTTTATGCTGTTGATCCATGAATATTAAATTGTTAAATGGCTAAACTGTTAAATGGCTAAACTGTTAAATTACTGTATGTTTTGTTAGAAGCACAATTATGCATTTTAGATTTTTAGTTTTTCGTTAGTAAATTTAATTAATGAATTTACTTCTTTGGGTAGATAGTTTAAATCATTTATTATTTTTTGATATTGTTCCGCGTTAATAAGTTTTCTGACCTTGGCTTTTTCAGTCCAATTTATTGATTCCTGAATTGAGCCATAACTATATCTATAAAATAGGATTTTATCCTTTTTATGATATCTTCCAAAACCTTCAGCTATATTTGCAGAAATTGAGTCTACGGAACGTACAAACTGCTTACCTACTGTATCTTTAGCAAAATAATCCCACTTAATTACAATGTCCCAAATATAATTTGATAAATTAAAAGATAGATTATAAGAATTTAAATCTTTTAGTGATAAATAATTCATAACAAACCTCGATTTTACAACAGTTTAACAATTTAACAGTATAACAATATATCAATTACCTAATTCCAACTGATTCTTCACTAACTCGTAATACGCACCCTTCTTTTTAGTTAGTTCAGCATGTGTTCCTTTTTCTACTATTTTACCTTTTTCCAAAACAACAATCTGGTCGGCATTTTTTACCGTACTTAACCTGT
>JAUVLS010000199.1 GCA_030600625.1 Bacteroidales bacterium | reverse complement strand
ACCATCGGATAATAAATACGAAGTTGTATCATTAAATGTAGTTCTATTTTCTGTTTCAATACTACCCTCTCTATTTCTATTATTAAAATCTGCTCCTACATAAACGTTTAATCTCTCTTTTCTCCAGTTTATAAGAAAATCGCCACCATAACGCTCATACATACCCACATTTAAATTAACAATACCATTAAAACCTTGCAGTTTATTTTTTTTAGTGATAATGTTAATAATACCTGAAGTTCCATCCGGATCGTATTTTGCCGAAGGGTTTGTGATTATTTCGATATTTTCAATGGCACTTGCCGGAATTTGACTTAAAGCATCGCTGGCATCAAGTACCGTTGGTTTATTATTAATTAAAACAGTAAAACTGGTACTTCCACGCAAACTTACATTGCCATCTATATCGACTGTTACCGAAGGGATATTTTCCAAAATTTCAACAGCTGAACCTGACGCTGATGTATGTTGTTGACTAACATTTATTATTTTTTTATCAATCTTATAAGTCATTGTAGGTCGATCTGCAACAACAACTGCTTCTCCTAAAGTTGCAACCGTTGGTTCCAAATTAATCTGTCCTATATCAATATTTTTATCATCTGGCCTTATGGCAACATCGAGCAACGATTTAGTTTTATAACCAATAAATGTTATTTCAATCTTGTACTTACCAAAATCAACATTTTTAATTTTAAAAAAACCTGTCTCGTCGGTTATAGTTCCATTAACTAACTGGTTATCTTTTTTTCTGGTCATAGAAATAGTTGCATATTCCAATGGCTGATTTGCATCGGCATCAAAAACAAAACCTTTTAAAGTTCCTTTGCTTAAATCTCCTGTATTACCTTCATCTGCAAAAACATGTATTGATAGTAATGTCAATAAAACATAAATAATAATTTTGTTCATCGTTCTCAAATGTTTATTTTATAATTTTAATATTTAAATAAATTTTACACATTAGACACTAAGACAAACAAATTATTACATAGTTTAAAAGAATGTGATTAAAATTTTATTTTTTATAATTCTGATTTAATTTAATATCACTAAAATAATTAGCTATACAATTTTATATCAGAGCCATGAAAATTTGTATATTCAGGATAAATATTTAGGCAATCTCTAGTTTAACAGACAAATATTACTGTTTCGTAGATAATATTTGACATATAAATGAACTCTGGATATATTTGGTAAAAATATTTATTAAATGACAATTGACCGAAAAAAAATCCTTGTAATCTTAATCCATGTAATTTCATGGTTGGTATTTATGTTATTACCAAAATTTATTTTTGATATATCATATACAGAAGAAACTAAAGAATTAATATTCTTTTTCCTGATTCGTATATTTTTATTAGTTATATTATTTTATTCAAATATTTTTATCCTAATTCCCAGGCTTCTTACAAAAAAGAAAATATTACTTTACCTGGCTTCGGTAATTTTTTCTGTTTCCGTTATGCTTATTATTAACCATAATATAAAAAAGACTTTTAAATTATATAACAATAAGGCAACAACAGAAGAATATATACAAAAACCATTAAAGCATTCGAATACACCACCCTGGAAAAGGAGTAATGATATAGGTTTTCTTTTCACATCAATCTTTATTTTAGCTTTAAGCACAAGTATTAAGGTTACACAAGAATCGTATAACAACGAAAAATTGAAAAAAGAAATTCAAACTGAAAAATTAAACTCAGAATTATCATTTCTTAAATCACAGGTTAATCCACACTTTTTATTCAATACATTGAATAATATTTATTCGCTTGCGAATAAAAAATCTGAACATACAGCAACAACAATAGTAAAGCTATCGCACCTTATGCGTTATATGCTTTTCGATGCCAATAAAGAGTTTTGTAATTTAAAAAATGAAATAGATTATTTAATTGACTACATTGAGTTACAAAAATTAAGAATACAAGATAAATCAAAAGTGGTTTTTACTATAAGTGGAAATGAAAATAATAAAAAGATTGAACCTCTGCTATTAGTACCTTTTATTGAAAATGCCTTTAAGCATGGTGATTTATTATCCGAAAATTCCAGAATCAACATTTATTTACAAATATCCGAAAGCGAATTACTTTTGAAAGTCGAAAATCATATCTGCGAAACAAAAGATAATAAAAATATAAGTAGTGGAATAGGCTTATACAATATTAAAAAAAGATTGGAATTGTTATATCCCGAAAACCATGAACTTTTTACAGGGGAAATTAATAATAAGTATACATCAATTTTAAAACTTAATTTCAAAAATGAATTGTATAGCAGTTGATGATGAACCTTTAGCCCTTGACCTTATTGAAGATTTTATTAATAAAGTTTCTTTCTTAAAACTTATTAAAAAATGTAACAGGGCTTCGGAAGCAATGGAAATATTACAAAAAGAAAATATTGACCTGGTATTTTTAGATATCCAAATGCCTAACATAACCGGTATTCAATTAATTAAGAGTTTACAAAACTGCCCGCAGGTAATTTTCACAACTGCCTATACCGATTATGCAGTGGAAGGATTTGAATTAAACGTAACTGATTATATAGTTAAACCATTTACTTTCGACAGGTTTTTGAAAGCTGTGAATAAAGCTTATTCGTATTATAAACTAATAAACAATAACAAGCCTGACACACAAAACACCCCTCTTGATTATATTTTTGTTAAATCTGATTATCAGAATGTTAAAATTAATTTTGATGATATTTTATATATCGAAGGCTTAAGCGATTATATTAAAATCTATTTAAAAAATAACAAGCGTATACTTACACTGCTTAGCCTGAGAGCAATATTAGAAAAATTGCCGGAAAATAATTTCACCAGAATACATCGCTCTTATATTGTATCAATAAATAAAATAAATTCAATCCAAAAAAACAGGATAATTATTGATGATACACGAATCCCGGTTGGAAATCATTATAAAGAAAATTTCTTTAAAATCATTAATATAACAGGCTTATAATCGGATTATAAACCCTGCCAGGGTTATGTTAATAAACTAAATACAATCACATGAAAATTAAAATATCACTTTTAATAATAATTATATTTTTAATTGTAAAACCTGTAATTGCCCAGCAAAAACACACTATCAGCGGGTATATAAAAGATGCTGAAACAGGTGAGGAATTAATAGGAGCAACAATTTATATTAAAGAATTAAAAACAGGAGGAATTACTAATGTATATGGTTTTTATTCGTTAACAATACCCAGTGGTAAATACACAATTGATTATAGTTATATTAGCTATACAACTCAATCTGTTGAGATAAATCTGGCTCAAAGCATAATGAATAATATTGAGTTATCAACAACTGCAACATCCTTAGAAGAAGTAGTTATTTCTGCCGAAGCTGTCGATAAAAATATCAAATCAACTGAAATGAGTGTTGTAAAACTTAATCCGAAAGAAATACAAACAATCTCTGTTATATTTGGCGAACAAGACCTTTTGAAAACAATACAACTTATGCCGGGTGTAAAATCTGCGGGCGAAGGAAACAGCGGATTTTTTGTAAGGGGAGGCAGTGCCGACCAAAATCTTATTTATCTTGACGAAGCTCCGGTTTACAATGCATCACATTTACTTGGTTTTTTCTCGGTATTTAATTCGGATGCAATAAAAAACATGAAACTGTATAAAGGCAATGCTTCCGCGAACTATGGTGGACGCCTATCTTCTGTACTTGATATTAAAATGAACGAAGGTAATTCAAAAAAACTTGGTGTTTCAGGCGGACTTGGTTTAATATCATCGCGCCTTACCATTGAAGCCCCTATTATAAAAGACAAAGGTTCGTTTATTATTTCGGGAAGAAGAACTTATGCCGATTTTTTACTTACTTATTCTTCTGAAGATATGATTAAAAATACTACACTCTATTTTTACGAC
>JAUVLS010000214.1 GCA_030600625.1 Bacteroidales bacterium | reverse complement strand
AAAAAGAAATTTATTGGCGGTGGCGAAGAAAGCTATGGTTATTTAGCAGGAGAATTCGTGAGAGATAAAGATGCAGTAATGTCGTGTGCCCTACTTGCAGAAACTGCAGCCTGGGCCAAAAATAATGGCAAAACACTTTACCAGGAGCTAATTGACATTTATGTTGAATTTGGTTTTTATAAAGAAAAACTAATTTCAATTGTTAAAAAAGGGAAATCAGGTGCCGAGGAAATTCAAAAGATGATGGATAACTTTAGAAACAAGCCTCCACAGACAATCAACAATTCAAATGTTATGTTAATTCATGATTTCGAGAAACAAAAAACATTTGATCAAATAAGTCATTTACGATACGAGATAAATCTTCCAAAATCTAATGTTCTTCAATTTATTTTAAAAGATGGATCAAAAATATCCATAAGGCCATCAGGTACCGAGCCTAAAATTAAATTCTATTTTGGAGTGCATGATAAACTTGAAAAAAGAGAAGATTTTGAAAAAGCAAACAAATTGCTGGACAATAAAATTGATAATATCATAAAATCATTGGGAATAAATTAGTTTATAATTTGAAATTTGTCCCGAAAGTTTTCGAGATGAAACTAAATTGTTATGAAATCACATAGAAAAGAAATATGGATGAATACTGCTCGACGGAGAGAATATATTAATATTACTCCTGTTGTTGAACAAGAACTGGCAAAAAGTGGAATTAAGGAAGGCTTGATACTTGTTAATGCAATGCACATAACAAGTTCAGTATTTATAAATGATGATGAAACGGGTTTATTGGAAGATTTCGAAAAATGGCTGGAAGGTTTAGCACCTGAAAAACCATATTCACAATACAAACATAATTACGCCGAAGATAATGCTGATGCACATTTGAAACGAACCGTTATGGGTCGCGAAGTTGTTGTTGCTGTAACCGAGGGAAAATTAGACTTTGGACCTTGGGAGCAAATCTTTTATGGCGAATTCGATGGTAAAAGACGTAAACGAATTCTAATTAAGATCATTGGAGAATAAAACCATTTGCATCCTTAATGTTATAAACGATTTAAATAATAAGAAAGGTAGTTATATTTCACGCATTATTGTTTGCCTTGGTGTTTCTTCTTTTTCTTTTACTGCTTTTAGATTTGTATAAATTATCAATACATTATTATTAAACCCTTCACTTATTTCAATCATTGTATTACCATCAATCCATGCGCATCCTTCACTATTATTAAGCGTATATTCTTGTTCAATATAATCATGACCGTATTTTAAGATATAATCTTCAATTAACTTTGATTTTAGTAATTGAAGGTTTGACTCTTTTTCTGATTCTACAGAAATTCTTAATTTGTATAGCTTATCTTTAATAAAATACGATCTAAATGTTGCCTGTACATTTTGTAGTAAAATAGCTTCATCCCCAAAATCGAATTTATATATATAGATTTTCCCTTTATCTGATAAATACTCATGTGGTATTAAGTAAAGCTTTCCTTGACTCACTAAATCATGAAAATAATTACGAACCTCTTCTCCCCCCATCCCAAAACGTAAACCTAAAAATATTGGATCATTTTTTAATGCTGTGTTTAATTCAGTATTAATACCATCTTCAATTGCTTGCTCTTGCTTTTCGGATTTTTGCCCTTGACAACTTGCCAAAAAAAACAATATTACTAGACTTAGAATCTGTTGTTTCATAATTATCTAATTTTAACCAAATATACTAATTTTGTTAGACAAAAACTTAGTTAAAATTTCTGTTGCACTAGTTTTTTGAATTCAGGTTTCCTTATTGAAATTAATATTAAACCTTTTGCTTTATATTTGGTTTAAATAGTAAAATAAAAGAATGGCGCACTCCCACGGTCATCATAATGAACCCAACAAAAAGAATCTTTTAATAAGCATTGTTTTAAATGCTGTAATTACTCTTGCAGAATTTATAGGAGGAATTCTTTCTAACAGCCTTGCCTTAATTTCCGATGCTGTTCATAATTTAAGCGATACCATGGCTATTGTAATAAGCTATGTTGCAATGCTCATTGGCAAAAAAGATTCCACTGCTAAAAATACTTTTGGGTATAAACGCATTGAAATACTGGCTGCACTGTTTAATGCAGTGGTTTTAATTGTAATTTCGGTATACCTGTTTTATGAAGCTTACACACGATTCATGAATCCCGAACCAATTAAAGGCAAAATCATGTTTATTGTTGCCACCATTGGTTTATCTGGCAATTTAATATCAGTAATATTACTTCATAAAGATTCTGCCCACAACTTAAATATTAAAGCTGCGTACTTGCATTTAATTGGTGATACTTTATCATCTATTGGAGTTATATTTGGCTCAATACTAATCTATTTCTGGGATATTTATTGGATTGATCCTTTATTAACTATAATTATCGGAGTAGTTATTATTAAAGCTACCTGGAGTATTTTAAAGGAAACTATTGAAATATTAATGCAGGCAAGTCCCGTGGGATTAGATTTAAAAGAAATTAAAACAGAATTGGAAAAACATCCTGACATTAAGGATATACACCATATTCATTCATGGCGATTATCAGATAATATCATTCATTTTCAATGCCATGCCGATGTTAATAAAAACCTTCCGATAAAAAACATTGATAAAATAAGAATTAAATTGGAAAATACTTTACATAAAGGCTTTGGGATAGATCATATAACTATTCAGATGGAATTGGATACCTGTTCGGAAAAATCGGCTATTGTAAAAAATAGTTAACCCTGAAAATTAACTTTGTTGAGTTCACAAATTTTCTACAAATAGAATTTACCTGATTCAGACTAAAAAATTCTTTGATAAAATTCCTGACCAAATTTTAATACATATCTTTTCCAAAGTTTTAAACTTTGGAAAAGGTTAAAATGTTGCAAAAAATTGAGACATTCGAAAAGGTTGATGCCAATTTAATCTTCAGATTTGAAAAATCGTTTATCAAAATTTACCAGATACAAATTTTCTATTGGACGTGTAAATGCTGTATAAAGCCAACGTAAATATTCTTTATCCATCATATCTTCGGTAATATATCCATGATCAATAAATACATTTTTCCATTGTCCTCCCTGTGCTTTATGACAAGTTATAGCATAAGAAAACTTTACCTGCAAAGCGTTAAAATACTCATCATTTCTAACTCCTTCGTATTTTCTTTTTTTTGTTTTTTCATGCTGGTAATCTTCCAGAACATTGTAAAAAAGTTGTTTATTATCCTCGCTTGATAAAGCAGCAGTGTTAATATCTAAAGTATCTAATATAATCTTGCATTCGATTTCCAAATCGCTATAATCAATAAAGCGAAGTGTAACATTAACAAACCTAAATCCATACCGTTCCTCGTATTTACTAATTTTAATAATCTCGGCAATATCGCCGTTGGCAATAAAATCAATCTTACCTGTCTGCAGACAGGTTTTTTCATTTTCATCAATCCAGTAGTAATTATTTTTTACCACCATCAGAAAATCACCAACAACAATTTCTTCTTCGCGCCATAATATCTGACTTCTGATTCCTTTATTATATTGATTCGCTCTTTTATTAGATCTGGTAATAATCATGGTATCTTCATAACCATATTTATCATACGAATCAGATATGGTTTCAATTAAATCAGCACCTGAAATTTTTTGTATGTCAGTAATAT
>JAUVLS010000304.1 GCA_030600625.1 Bacteroidales bacterium | reverse complement strand
TAAGCCAGAGAAGAAACCTCCGGTTAAGAATGCTACAGGTACAAATGGATTTTGTAGTCCAAAATAAGCCAGCATTAAAAGTATAACGAACAATACAATAAATACTATTCCTACTACTTTGTACTGTCTGTTTAAATAAGCCAGTGCACCATCGCGTACGTGTTGCGCAATTTCTTTCATCTTATCAGTTCCTTCAGAATTTTTCATCATATTCTTGAAGAAGAACCATGCAAATATCAGTGCCAGGACTGATGCAAAAGGAATAAACCAAAAAATAGTTTCCATTTTTAATTCATTTTTAATTAGTAATTATTATTTAATTATTTATATATCTATAATTATAAATAGTCTTTTTGAGTATATTTTCTTTAGCTCTTTTAAATAGAGCGTGTTATTCATTTTTAATTTTAAAAACGAATTCAAAAATAGTTATAAAATTCTGTTGTACAACACATTTTTAAAATAATTGTTTGCTTTCTCAACTTTTTTGAAATAATTATTAAAATGTTTACTAATTTCGTTAACTGGTGGAGAAGTTTTCTGATCGTAAATAGGTAGATTTTTTATTATTACAGATTCCATCGTATTTATTCCCAAATTATTTCAAATCAGATTTCTTAACATAATTTCGAGATTTTCATAAAAATGAATTAGTTTTAGATGTTCGATTACAAAACCTGAATTATGAAAATTCGTATACTTTTATCAATTACTATTTTGTGGTTTTTAAGCTTAACTGTTTCAGCATCTAGAAATAGTTTTTATATTAAGAATGGATTACTTGATTTGGAATTAACCAATATCGCAGAAATACATAGTATAAAACTTCAGGGAGATTGGGAGTTTTATTGGAATCAGCTGTTAGAACCGCAAGATTTCAAAGATTCTGAAGGTAAATTAAATCCACAGTTAGTAAAACTACCCAGATCATGGACAAGCTATAAGCTTGATAGCATGAAGTTTCCAAACGAAGGTTTTGCTACTTACAGGTTAGTTATTAATAAAAAGCCAGACTCTATCACTAAAATTTATGGATTAAAAATATCTTCTGTTTTCTCGAATTATAAATTATGGATAAATGGAAACCTGATTACCGAAGTTGGGAAAGTTGGCATAACTGAGACATTGTCTGTTCCACAATTTAAATTTCAGGATATTCCGTTTATTTTAGATCCGGAGAAAGAAAAAACTGATAAAATAGAAGTAATAATACAGGTTTCAAATTTCTCACATCAGAGAGCCGGTCTTCAAAAGCCAATATTTTTCAGTACTTATGAAAATTTACGATCAGAATCCAGACGGATGGATATTCTTAACCTGATTATTATCGGAATAATTCTAGTAATTGGAATAAATCATCTCAATATGTATTTGTTCCGCAGAAAAGATGTTTCGAACTTATACTTTAGTATCGTGAGTATTGTGATGATACTTCGTAACATAACTACAGGAGATAGAATAATTACTTATTTTATTCCAAACATTAATTGGGAATTGCTGGTTAAACTCGACAATTTTTCGGGATTTGGAACAATACCATTGTTTGCCCTTTTTATTTATAGTCTTTTTAAAGTCGATTTTCCTAAAGTGCTAAAAAATATAATAATCATTATAGGAGTGTTTGTTACTCTTCTTGTATTTGCAACGCCTGCAAATTTCTACGGAAAATACAGGATGTTTTTCGAAATCTATATTTTGATTTTTGGTCTTTACCTTACTTTTGGTGTACTTCTTAAATCAGCAATTAGAAGAAGACCCACAGCCTTTTTTGCTTTTTTAGGAATGTTTATCCTTTACACAACTGCCATTAACGATGTATTAAGCAGCATGGGATTAATTCAAAGTGCTTATGTTGCACCTTATGGATTAGTAGCATTTATGATTATTCAGTCGATAACAATTACATTTAAGTCGGCAAAAGCAATTAACGAGAACGAAGATTTAAGTGCGCAGTTGACTCTTGAGAAAGAAAATCTGGAAAAAAATATTACAGAAAGAACACAAGAATTACAGTCACAGCACGAACAGTTAATAACGCATCAGGAAAAGGAAAAAGAACAAAGCTGGATAAATAATGGGATGACCATAATTAATGATATCTTGGCTGACAATAAAAACGATTTTAAAGCATTAAGTTCTAAAGTCTTGTCGCAATTGATTAAACATATTAGAGCTACTTTTGGTGTTTTATATATGTTAAGTAATGATGATGAGGCAGAACCATATCTTGAGTTAATTGCCGATTATGGCTGTAGTAATGATATTCGAAAGGATAAAGCGAAAATTCATGTGACCACCGGAATTGTTGGTGTGGCTTATACAGAAAACAGGTTAATGATTGTTAATGATGTTCCTGAAAACTTTATTAAAATAGAATCAGGCCTTGGCGAGTCGCAGCCCGAAGCACTCCTTATTATTCCGTTAAGTATAGATGAAAAAGTTTTTGGTATAATTGAAATTGCCAGCTTTAATAGGTTTACCGATCTCGAGATTGAATTTATAAAAAGGATTGCTTTTAATATTGCAAATAATCTGAATAATATCAGGATGAA
>JAUVLS010000156.1 GCA_030600625.1 Bacteroidales bacterium | reverse complement strand
AAAAGAATCATTCAATCACAAATAATTAAAGATTTAAAACCAGCCCACGTTACCGGTTTGTTTGGTGCAAGGAGGACAGGTAAAACCATACTCATGCAGCAAATTAAAGATCAACTGGTAAATAAAAAAATATTGATGGTTAATGGCGAAGATATGGATGTTGCAGAAATACTTGCAAGCCAAAGAAGTCAGGTACTAAAGAACCTGGTGACCGGATACGATTACTTATTTATTGATGAAGCACAAAAAGTACCCGGAATAGGTGAAAATTTAAAATTGATGGTCGATACGATTCCGGAAATAAGTATTTTTGTAACAGGCTCATCTGCATTTGATTTAAAACACAAGATTGGAGAACCATTAACCGGTCGTTCACGTTTTTTTAATTTATTTCCATTTTCTTATTCTGAACTAAATGAAGATTTTTTGACAGCAAAAAAAAATATTCCCGAAAAATTAATTTATGGAACCTATCCTCAGGTATATCTTGAACAAAACCTAAATGAGAAAAGGCATCTGCTTGAAGGCATTAAAAATGGATATTTACTAAAAGATATTTTAGAGTTGGATAATTTAAAAGACAGTCTTTTTATTTTAAATCTGTTAAGATTAATAGCATTTCAGATAGGTAATGACGTTTCATACAACGAGTTAGCCAAAAACCTAAAAACTACTGTAAAAACTGTTCAACGGTATCTTGAGATATTGGAAAAAACGTTTATTATATTCAATCTGCATGGTTTTAGCAGGAATTTACGAAAAGAATATTCAAAAACTCCACGTTATTATTTTTGGGATACAGGCATCAGAAATGCTATTATCTCGAATTTTAATGCTTTGGATATTCGCGATGATAAAGGAAAACTATGGGAGAATTACTGTATTGCCGAACGAATTAAAAAGATAACATATGCCGGACGGTTTGTTAATTTCTATTTCTGGCGAACTTACGATCAGCAGGAAATTGATTTAATCGAAGAAGAAAACGGGCAACTTCGTGCTTATGAGTTTAAATTTGGAGACAAAGAAGCACGCTTACCTAAAGCTTTTGGTAAAACATACCCTGCAGTTGGCTTTAAAACAATCAATACGCTGCATTTTCAGGAATTTTTATCCGCTTAAAAACAAATACTCTGTTTGTAAAGTTAAATTAAATATTAATAGTTTTTAGGAATGAATGAAGTTAAAGAGAATAATGTTTCTTACTATGTTTCGAAGTTTATTAACGGAACAAATCAATCTGTGTTTTTAACCGGTAAAGCCGGTACAGGAAAAACGACCTTGTTAAAACAAATTGTAGCTACTACTCATAAAAAAACAATTGTTGCTGCTCCTACCGGTATTGCTGCAATTAATGCAGGTGGTGTAACTCTGCATTCTTTGTTTCATTTGCCTTTTGGTGCTTTTATCCCTGATAATACAATACCTGCAGCCGGAGAGCTTTCTTTTCAGCTAACAACTCCCAAAACGCTTATCCGAAATCTTAAAATGAATTCGCATAAAAAGGCATTAATACGCGAAACGGAGTTGTTAATTATTGATGAGGTAAGTATGCTACGTGCCGATTTGCTGGATGCTATTGATAATATCCTGCGTTATGTACGACGAAATAATAATTCTTTTGGAGGATTACAGATTTTATTTATTGGTGACCTTTGGCAATTACCTCCTGTTGTTAAAAACGAAGAGTGGAGTATTTTGAAAAACTATTATTCCAATATCTTCTTTTTTAATGCTATTCCTTTTAAGCAAGTTGATTTAATTCATTTAGAGCTTGAAGAGATTTATCGCCAAACAGATCCCGAATTTATTGCTTTGTTAAATAATTTCAGATTAAATAAAATTAATCAAACAGATATTGATATTATTAATAAACAGTATAAGCCTCAATTTAATTTACTCGAAAACGAAGGATATATTTATTTAACAACACATAATCATAAAGCTAACAAGATAAATAAACTAGCCCTGGAAAAATTACCGGGTAAATCATATCGTTTTGAGGCTGATGTTATCGGTGAATTTAGCGAATACGCTTTTCCTATTGACATTACTCTGGAACTTAAAGAGGGTGCTCAGGTAATGTTTATCAAAAATGATTATTCGGGTAATCAGGCTTATTATAATGGTAAAATTGGTAAAATCGAATCTGTTTCCGATGATAATATTCTTGTTAGTTTTTCTGATGGAACACCATCTGCCGTGGTGGAACAATATATATGGGAAAATAAGAAGTTTGCTTTAAATCAGGATACTAAAGAAATTGAAGAAAGAATTGTTGGTACATTCGTGCAATATCCTATTAAGCTGGCATGGGCTGTAACAATACATAAAAGCCAGGGTTTGACTTTCGAAAAAGCCATTATTGATATCTCTCAGGCTTTTGCTGCCGGACAAACATATGTTGCTTTGTCAAGGCTTACTTCATTAAAAGGATTGGTGTTAGCATCGCCTGTTCGTTGGGGCGGACCCGAAACCGACAAGGCTCTTTCTTTTTTTGCTCAATCTAAAACATCTGTTAACGATGCAGATAAAAAATACAATACAGCATCGAAACAATATGTTAATACCCGTGTATCGGAGGCTTTTAACTTTAATGGCTTAATAACTGCATTACGCGAACATATAGGGACTTATAATAAAGACACAAAAAAATCTGCCAAGCAAAAATATTTAGGATGGGCTCAAAATCAACTAAAAAACACACAGGCAATAGTTGAGATTTCCGGTAAATTTCAAAATCAAATCAAATCAATAATTAAATTAAATGAAGAAGATTATTTAATACGATTAAAAGAAAGAATTACAGCAGCAAAAGATTATTTTCTTCCCTTATTAAAAGAAAAGCAAGACGAAATAGAAAAGCAAATTAATGTGGCCCGAAAAGAAAAAGGGATAAAAACATATCTTAAAGAATTAAAAGAGCTTCAGGGAAATTTTTACGGGCAAATAGTTACAATACATAAAGCAGAAGCATTGTGCCGGGCGATTTTAAACAACGAAGAGCTTAATAAAGAAACTTTACATTCAATTACAGGAACAATAAAAAAGCCAAGTGAAGAAAATAAAATTAAATCAAAACCTGCCCGTCCGGTTTACATGCTGAATGGCATTGCAGGCGGGAAGAAAGAAAAGGCTAAGCCAAAAATAAAAACTGCACAAATTACTTATGAGCTTTATAAGCAAGGAAAAACGATTGAGGAGATTGTTGGAGAAAGGTCTTTAAATATTCGTACAATTGAAGGCCATATAAGCGACTGTATAGCACAAGGAAAGATTAAAGTTAGCGAGCTTATTGTGCAAGAAAGAATAGATGAAATTACAAATGCAGCAACAGAGTTAGATACACTGTTTTTAAAACCAATAAAAGAACATTTAGGCGATGATTTTTCTTATCCCGAAATACGATTTGTAATGTCGTGGATGAAATATAAAAACACGATTGAAAAGTAATGCCTGTTAAGGCTTATATAAATAGCCTAATTTATAGTTTTATCAATTTTTGATTTAAAAGCATAAAAATTAGTTTCATAACAAACCCTTCCTAAAAGGATTGCCGGATTAATTCGGTGTTTTTTACCAAAAGAAATAATACTATTATCATCTGAATAATTAGAAGCCAATTCATTCCATTGCTCTTTTGAAATAAGACTTTCTTGTGCAAAAGAATCTGCCTCTGTTTCTTCAATTGTTTTTGCTGACCTGGGTTTATCTAAATCAATAAATTGAATAGACTTATTATTTTGTAAGTGTTTATAAATATGCCCTAACTCATGGAAAACGGTAAATGCAAAGTTGTCAATTCTTTTATGCCTTAATGTTAAGCCAATTGCAGGATTATCTTTGCTCCAAAATGAATATCCATCTACGGGTGTTTTTTCAAACTTTTCCTGAAAAATTAGTTTAATTCCATGATCGGCTAAAAGCTTTTTAGTTTCTTTTCTTACGTTTGAATTTTTATAGAAGATTGAATGTAACTCGTTTTTAAGTTCCGGAAATTTATCCGAATCAAAACTATTTACCTTTTCATTATTTGCTCGCCACATCACTAATTTACTCCATCCAAATAAATTAATAGCATCAACTTGTAATTTCTCAGATTTTCTAAAAAATCCAGGCACTTCTGATTTATATGCCGCAACAGATTCTATTAAATGATCAATTGTATCAATGTTGTATATGTTTTTAACGGTCTTAATATCATGGTCTAAATCATCTTTTAGAACCCCCTGTTTTTTAAAGAATTTAACCGGAACATATTGTTTTATAACTTGCCAATTTTCAAGCAAAAGTATTTTTTGAACATTTTTTTCTTTAATTCTAGCTAGATCTAACTCATATTGAGTTTGAAAATTCAACCAATAATCTGCAGGAATATCTAATGCTTTTTCAATTAAGATTGCAATATCAGCGGTAATAGGTCTTTTACCTTTAATGATTTCATTAAGCATGGTAGCTTGCATACTTATTTCAGAAGCAAAGATTTTTTGCTTAATATCTCTTGCATCAAGTTCGTCTTTGAGTAACTCTCCTGGATGTGTTGCTATGTGGGGTGTTAATGTGCTATTCATAGTTTTTCAGATTACTTTTTGTAATGATTACTTAAATCTAATAAAGAACAAATGGTAATTGTATCTGGCTCTTCGCCTTCTATGCGACTTTTGAATTCTAAGCGATATTGATCGTT
>JAUVLS010000261.1 GCA_030600625.1 Bacteroidales bacterium | reverse complement strand
TGATTTCAAAATCATTTAGCCGAACTGATCCCGAGCGGTAGTCGAGGGATCTCAAGGGTTTTATTCCCCGCCCCTTGGGGCGTAAAATGAATAGATAATCCATCATGATACCCCGTCCGCTTGCGGCGGGGAGCTTCATTTTTTGATACTTATATCTCTATACCTGTCTGCCCTGACTGCCCTGACTGCCGTCAGGCAGGCGTCAGGTAGGCGACAGGCAGGCTTGATACTATTTTATAAATTCTCAAGAATGAAATTTGTCATTCGTGTATATAAATGCAATTGTATTTTACTTCCTCTAATACTATGTGCTTTATCAACATAAAATTGCGACTCAAATTGTTTATTTGCTTCGGTCAATTTTCTGGCTAACTCAATAGAATTTTGAAAATGTACATTATCATCACCGGTTCCGTGTATAAGTAGTAATTTCCCCTTTAATTTATCTACATGCGATAATAATGCATTGTTATCATATCCTTCTGCATTATCTTGCGGCAATCCCATATACAGCTCGGTATATATTGAATCGTAAAATCGATATGAGCTAACAGGAGCAACTGAAATAGCCATTTCAAAAACGTTGGCACCTTGCAATAAGCAAGATGTTGATAAAAAACCACCATAGCTCCATCCCAGATTCCGGTTCTGTTTTCATCAATATATGGTAAGCTACTCAAATATTCTGCTGCTTCAATCTGATCAATAGTTTCATATTTCCCTAACTGTCCATAAGTTAATTTTTTAAATTCCTCTCCCCGGGCTCCGGTACCTCTGTTATCAACGTAAACAATGATATAACCTTTTTGAACTAACATCTGATGCCATACAAAAAATCTTGGCCAGGAGTCTGTTACGCGTTGCGATCCCGGCCCTCCGTATTGGAACATTAGCATTGGATATTTTTTTTCTGAATCAAAATTATTTGGTTTTATCATATAGGCATTTAAATCCCATTTGCTCGAAGGAGTATTTATAGTAAAAAATTCAACTGGAACGAAATTATAATCTTTAACTGCCTGATTTAATTCTTTATTATCCTCTAAAACTCGAATTAATTTCCCTTTTTGATCATGTAGAGTTACGTATTTTGGGCTATTAGCATTCGAATAATAATTAATGTAATATTTATAACTTTTACTAAATACAGCTTTGTTAGTTCCTTTTTTTGCTGAAAGCTTTTTCTTTTTGCTTCCGTTAAAGTTAATTGAATAAACTGCTTTATTAAGTGGAGATTCTTCAGCAGACTGATAATATAAGGTTTGGGATTTACTATCCAGCCCAATAAAGTCAGTTACATCCCATTCTCCTTTGGTAATTTGATTTATAAGAGTTCCTTCAATGTCGTATAAATAAAAGTGATTCCATCCGTCCTTTTCACTATTGATAATGAAATATTTTCCATCATCGGTCATGGTCATATACCAGTCTTCAATTCGTTCAATATAGTATTTGTTTTTCTCTTCGTAAATAACTTTCGAATCTCCGTTATCGGTATTTGCAATAAGTATTTCAATGTGATTTTGCAATCTGTTTTCTCGGGTTATTGCTAATTTATTATTATCAGTAATCCATTTTATTCTTGGGATATACTGATCTGTTATTTTTCCAATATTTATTGTATTGGTATTGTTGCTTCTGCAGTCATAAACATGTATACTTACAATAGATTTTTTTTCACCTGCTTTTGGATATTTAAATGCATAATTCTCAGGATAAAGATCATTGTTGTATTTCGTCATATTAAATACCTTGACATCACTTTCATCGAATTTATAATAGGCAATTTTATCCCCATCTGGCGACCAGAAAAAAGCTCTCGTAAAACTAAACTCTTCTTCATAAACCCAATCAGTTCCACCATTAATTATATTATTAAATTTTCCATCAAAGGTGATTTGTTTTTCTTCATTTGCTTGAATATCTTTTATAAATATGTTGTTGTCTCTGACAAAAGCTACTTTTAGTGCGTTTGGTGAAAATGCTGCATATTTTTGCCTTCCTTTATCACTTAATTTTTCTAATTTCTGAGTAGTAATATCATAAATATAATATTCGGCAGTATAAGATCTTCTGTATACGAATTCTGCATTAACAGCTAATAATATTTTTGATTCATCTGATGAAAATTCATAATCTTTAATCTTAAAATCAGATTCGATCGTATTAAATAATATATCAATAATTTCGCCTATTTTATAGCTGAATTTTACAATTTTCCGACTATCTTCAAGGGTAGTGAAATGTTCGCCGTCATTCATTGATCGTAACCCCCTGACAGAGCGTTCTGTAAACTTTTTATCTATAAAAATATCTTCAAGAGTAATTTTATTAATTATTTCTTGAGAAAATAAGTTGTGCGAAATAAAAGTCAGTAAAATTATAACAGCATATTTAACTACAGATTTCATAATCTAAGAATTATTTTTAATGATAAATTTAAAATATTGTTAATAATCAAAACAGGGGTTAAAAATAGTAATATTTATTAAAGATTTACATAATGAATTCGGCAAAGAATTTATATCTTTGCACTCTTGAATTTGAAAAAGATTTGAAATGATTAAAATAACATTACCGGATAATTCTGTACATGAATACAATGAAGCAATTTCGGGATATGAAATTGCTAAGAATATAAGCCATGGATTAGCTAAAGAAGTTTTATCAATAACTGTTAATGATGAGGTTTGGGATTTGCAACGCCCAATAACTCATGATGCAAAAATCAAATTGCATAAGTGGGATGATGAGGAAGGCAAACATGCATTTTGGCATTCATCAGCGCACTTAATGGCTGAGGCTTTGGAAGCATTATACCCTGGAATTAAGTTGGGTATCGGGCCAAGTATCGAAAATGGTTTTTATTACGATGTTGATTTGGGTGATGGAAGAGTTATAACTGATGCCGATTTTCTAAAAATCGAAGCTAAAATGAAAGAATTAGCGCAGCAGAAGAATGAATATAAAAGGAGAGAAGTTGCGAAACAAGAAGCTTTAGATTTTTATAATAAAAAGGGTAACGAATATAAGGTTGAACTTATTACAGAACTTGAGGATGGTACTATTACTTTATATGAACAAGGTAATTTTACTGATTTGTGTCGTGGTCC
>JAUVLS010000262.1 GCA_030600625.1 Bacteroidales bacterium | reverse complement strand
AGGATAAACAACGATTGAGCAAAAAACATTATAGTTTTCTCTTAAATCCATTGTAATATTTGTTCCTTCTGGAATACTTCCTGAAAAATATACAGGCGTAACCGGTGATTCAGTAACTCCAAGATCAAAACCGGCATCACGTAAACCTTTTTGTAAAGCATTAACAACGGTCCATAAATTTTCTCTTAATTTCTTTTCAGATTTTAAAAGTTCTAATCTTTTTAACGAACCAATAACTAACGGCATTGGAAGTGATTTTGCAAAAATCTGAGATCTTAAATTGTATCTTAAATAATTAGTAACTTCTTCTGTTGAAGCAACAAATGCTCCGATTCCTGCCATTGCTTTTGCAAAGGTGGCAAAGTAAACATCAATACCATCTTGTACGCCAAAATGTTCTCCGGTTCCTGCACCAGTTTTTCCCATAGTGCCAAACCCATGAGCGTCATCAACTAATATTCTGAAACTGTATTTTTCTTTTAGAGCAACAATTTCTTTTAATTTACCTAAGTCTCCTGCCATTCCAAAAACACCTTCGGTGATTAATAGAACGCCTCCACCAGATTCTTTAACACGCTTTGTTGCAAATCCTAACATTTTCTCACATTTTTCTATATCATTGTGGGCATATACAAAACTTTTTCCTCCTTTAGCTTTGTGAAGGAAAACGCCATCCATAATACATGCATGTGATTCATTGTCATATACAATTACATCGTTTCTGGTAACCAGGCTGTCAATAATAGAAACCATCCCCTGGTAGCCAAAATTTAAAAGAAATGCATCTTCCTTATTCACAAATTCAGCTAGTTTATTTTCTAACTCTTCGTGTTTGCTTGTTTGCCCTGACATCATTCTGGCACCCATTGGATAAGCTAATCCCCATTCTTTTGCTGCTTCGGCATCAGCTTTTCTTACTTCAGGATGATTTGCTAATCCAATATAATTATTTAAACTCCAATTAAGAATCTCTTTTCCTCTAAATTTCATTTTTGGATGAATTTCACCTTCCAATTTTGGAAATGTAAAATATCCGTGAGCTTCTTTCATGTATTGACCCAAAGGGCCCATACTTTCTTTTATCTTCTTAAAAATATCCACGATCTTTGGTTTTAATTTATTATTTTTTCGATGCCACAAAAGTACATTTTTTTAAAAAAATAGCAAACCAATGAAAATAAATTAAATAAATTAAACGTTTAGAGTAATTAAATTTTAGCATATTAAACTAAAATTGTACATTTGCAAAATGTTTAAAAAAATGAGACGATTAATACCAATTATTATACTGTTAGTAGTAGTTTCATCGTGTAAGTACGAGAAATTAAGAAAAAGTCGAGATTATAAACTAAAGTACCAAAAAGCTCTTGAATATTATGCTGATGAAGATTATATGAGAGCTGAAGGTTTGTTTGAGCAATTAAAGCCTATTTTAAAGGGAACAAAACAAGCAGATACTGTTTTTTATTATGCAGCATATTGTAGCTTCTATGAGAAAAGTTATTTATTGGCAGCTCATTATTTTGATGAGTTTAGAAGAACGTATGGAAATAGCCCATTTGCTGAGGAAACTGAGTTTATGAATGCATATTGTACTTATTTATTATCACCACGGCCAAGTTTAGATCAATCATCCTCGTATAAGGCAATATCGTTATTTGGATTATATATGTCGAGATACCCAACAAGCGAAAGAACTGGTGAATGTATTGGTTATATCGAGGAATTGAGAAATAAGCTGGTTGAAAAATCGTATCAAAGTGCTAAGCTATATTTTAATTTGGGGAACTATAAAGCAGCTATAATAGCTTTAAATAATAGTTTAGATGATTTTTCCGAAACAGAACACAGGGAAGAAATTATATTCCTTATTTTAAAAGCAAAATTTTTATTAGCTGAGAATAGTATTGAAAATAAAAGAATTGAAAGATATCAGTCTACTGTTGATGAGTATTATTCATTTGTTGGGGAATTTCCTGAAAGTGATTTTTTGAAAGAAGCAACTGATATGTTTAATAACTCACAAGGTATTTTAAAAAATTAGTATTTAATAAATCATATTAGGATGGATTATAAAAAGACAAAAGCTCCTGTTACAACAATAACCCGTAACTTGAATGAAATTGATAATGAAACAGGAAATATTTACGAGGCTGTTGCTATAGTTTCTAAAAGAGCAAATCAAATTGGGAGTGAGCTTAAAGAAGAGTTGAATAGAAAGCTTGAAGAATTTGCATCTTATACTGATAATCTTGAAGAGATTTTCGAAAACAGAGAGCAGATAGAAATTTCAAAATTTTATGAAAGATTACCTAAACCTACATTAATTGCAGTACAGGAATTCATGGATGATCAGATTTATTATAGAAAACCTGAAGCTGAAGAACAAGAATAGTATTATTCAAAAAATTAGCTCATGAAGCTAAAAGGGAAAAATATTTTATTGGGAATTACCGGAGGAATAGCGGCCTATAAGGCTGCTATTCTTGTAAGGTTGCTTGTAAAAGAAGGTGCTGATGTGAAGGTTGTTATGACCAAATTAGCCAAAGAGTTTATTACACCTTTAACAATGGCAACCTTATCAAAAAATCCGATACTCGTTGAATTTTTTGATCCTGAAAACGGGCAATGGAATAGCCATGTTGATTTGGGCTCGTGGTCCGATTTGTTTGTTATTGCTCCTGCTACTGCAAATTCAATGGGTAAAATGGCACATGCTGTTGCCGATAATTTGTTAATTACTACTTATTTATCAGCAAAATGTCCTGTAATGATAGCTCCGGCAATGGACTTGGATATGTTTAAACATCCTGCCAATTTAAAGAATATTGAAACGCTTAAGTCTTATGGCAATGTAATTGTTGAATCTGAAAGCGGAGAATTGGCTAGTGGTTTAATAGGAAAAGGCAGGATGGCAGAACCCGAAGTAATTACAGAAAAAATTATCGAATTTTTCTCTTCAAAAAAAAAACTAAAATCTAAAAGAATTTTAGTTACTGCAGGACCAACTTTTGAACCAATTGATCCGGTAAGATTTATAGGAAATTATAGCTCCGGGAAAATGGGTTTTGCTATTGCCGAGGAATTAGCGAATCAGG
>JAUVLS010000028.1 GCA_030600625.1 Bacteroidales bacterium | reverse complement strand
TTATTTCAATTCGACCATTAAATGTTTTTTCGGCACCTTCTCATTTTCGGTAACATAGATTTTCTTAACTGTTCCGTCAATTGGAAAATAAATTTTATTCTTCATTTTCATCGCCTCAAGAACCATCATTAAATCTCCTTCTTTTACTTTTTGTCCCTCTTCAACATAAACTTTTATAACAGTTCCGGGGATTTGAGATAATATTTTTTTAAGATTCGGTTCTTCCCATTTTTCCCTGTTCTTAAATTTTTCTGTTAAAAGAGTTTTATACTTAACGTCATTAATAACTAGAGTTTTAAAGCGAACTTTAGATTCTTCCTCGCCTGCCGGACGAGCAGGCTCTTCTTTTGGAGCTGAGGCTTTTGTACTTGTTTTTTGTTTTGTTGCCATAGCTTTGTTTTTAAAATGGAGGAATTCCATGTTTTTTAATCGGTTTCCTGTCTACTTTATCTTGCGAAACTTCTATTGCATGCAACAATATTTTTCGTGTTTCCTCGGGTTCAATAACCGAATCAACATAACCTTTTGCAGCAGCAACATAAGGATTAGCAAATTTCTCTTTGTATTCCTTAACTTTTTGCTTACGCATTTTTTCAGGATCTTCGGCGCCCATTATTTCTTTTCTGAAAATAATATTAGCAGCACCTTCAGGCCCCATAACAGCAATCTCAGCTCCAGGCAATGCAAATACGAAATCGGCATTTAAGTGACGTGAATTCATTGCAATGTATCCACCACCATATGCTTTACGAAGTATAACAGTAATTTTTGGAATACTAGCTTCAGAATAAGCATAAAGAATTTTTGCTCCATGACGAATAACTCCTGCATGTTCCTGGTCTACACCCGGAAGATATCCAGGTAAATCAACTAATGTTACAATTGGAATATTAAATGCATCACAATAGCGAATAAATCGTGCAGCTTTATCAGACGAATCAACATCAAGGACTCCCGCCAATACTAAAGGTTGATTACATACGAAACCTACTGTTTGACCACCCATCCTTCCAAATCCAATAACTATATTCGCAGCCCATAATTCCTGGATTTCGAAGAAATCAGAATCGTCAGTAACTGCTCTAACAACATCACGAACATCATATGGATCTTTTGGATTACCCGGAATGATTTCATCAATTTTATATTGATCAATCTTTGGTTCCTTCGCTTCAAACGAATGTGCTTTTTTACTATTATTCCATGGAATATAAGTTATTAGTTTCTTTACCTGATCAAAGCATTCAATTTCACTTTCTGCATAAAAGTGTGCATTACCTGTTATTTCACTATGTACCCTTGCTCCTCCTAAATCTTCCATAGAAATTTCTTCGCCAAGAACAGTTTTTATAACTTCAGGTCCTGTAATAAACATTTTAGAAATCTTGTCTACTACAAATACAAAGTCGGTTAAAGCAGGAGAATATACAGCACCACCTGCACATGGCCCAAGAATTACAGAAATTTGAGGAATAACGCCCGAAGCAATCGTATTACGATAAAAAATCTCACCATACCCGGCTAAAGAGTTAACACCTTCCTGAATACGAGCACCCCCAGAATCATTAATTCCAATAAGTGGAACTCTCAATTTCATGGCATGATCCATGATCTTGGTAATTTTTCTTGCATGCATTAATCCCAAAGATCCGCCGGCAACGGTAAAATCCTGAGCATAAATACATATTGGAGCACCATAAATTGTTCCTGTACCAATAATTACACCATCGCCATGAAGCACTTTGGTAGCCATACCAAAATCACGGGCTTCATGTTCCACGAACATATCATACTCATGGAAAGAATTTTCATCTAACAATGTAATAATTCTTTCTCGAGCAGTCATTTTCCCCATAGCAACTTGCTTCTCGATGGCCTTTTCGCCACCACCCCGGAGAACTTTTTCTCGTTTCTTTTGAAGTTCAAGAATTTTTCTTTTCAAAGACATAAATTGTTCATTTAGTTAATAATTACTTATGATAATTAAATAATTTCATAAGCAGTTTTTCAAAAAAAGAAGTGCAACATTACAAAATCAATCTTATTTATAAAAATTAAAATGTAATTTATATAGCACATAAAAAATCAACACATTAGTACCCAGTCCTATTACATTTATAAGATATATACATTTGCTTCATTAGCAAAGTTAGGAAATTTTAGCTTAGACTGGCAATTTTATTTTGGAGCCAGACGATACAAAAATACAGCAATAATGGTATAAATAATATTAGGCAACCATACAGCAAATAAAGCATTCAAACTACCACTAATAGCAAACATTGTTGTAAATTGCATAAACAATATATAAGAAAAGCTAAGAGATAAGCCAAATCCAATATGCATTCCAATTCCTCCGCGAACTTTTCTCGAAGATAATGAAACTCCAATTAATGTTAATATAAATGTAGAAAATGGATAAGCAAAACGCTGGTATTTATCAATTAAGGATTCAACTACATTATCGGCTCCCTTCATATATTGTTGGTTAATATATTGATTTAATTCATGCAGATTCATTGTTTCGGTAAAATTTTGCATTCGCTTAAATTCTTCAGGAAACATGTTTAACGCCGTATCAATTTTAGAGCCAGTTGTAATTTTCTCACTCAAACTATCAATATCTCTAATATAATAATTACGTATGGTCCATTTCGAAATCGTTGAATCCCACTTTACATAATCTGAAATTAATTTTGACTTTAAAACTCCATTTTCAAATTTCTCCATAGAAAATTTATAACCTACGTCGTTGGTAGTATTATAGCTTTTCATATAAATAAATAATCCAGGCTCAATTTGTCGGTGAATATCTTTATCCGTATTTCGTATCGGGTTTTTAATATACTTATATTCAAAATCTTTTCGTATTACGTTTGCAGGCGGGATAATGTATGCCATTAATACAAATGATAACATCGCAATTATAAATGCTGATATAAAATATGGATACATCATTCTTCTAAAGCTCACACCACTACTTAGAATTGCAATAATTTCAGTATTGTAAGCCATTTTCGAAGTAAAAAATATTACTGCAATAAATGTAAAAAGAGAGCTAAACAAGTTAGCAAAATAGGGAATCCAGTTCAGGTAATAATCAAAAACAATTTCGTTAGCAGGAGCTGATTTTTCTAAAAAATCTTCAACTTTTTCGGCGAGATCAAAAACTATAGCAATACTAATAATAATAGCAATTGCAAAGAAATAAGTTCCAAGAAACTTTTTAATTATATATAGGTCAATCTTCTTAAGTCCTAAAAACCTCATAACCTTATCGATAACTTTTGAACCATTTCATTTTTCCAAGCATAAAACGATCCATCTAATATTCTTTGTCTGGCCTCTGTAATAAGCCAAAGATAAAAACTTAAATTATGTAAACTAGCTATTTGTGCTCCTAATATTTCCTTGGAAATGATTAAATGTCTTAAATAAGCTTTTGAAAATTTTGTATCAACAAAAGATGCACCATTTTCTTCAATTTGAGAAAAATCGTTTTTCCATTTAACATTTTTTATATTAATTATTCCATTTCGGGTAAATAACATACCATTTCGTCCATTACGAGTAGGCATAACACAATCGAACATATCAATACCCCGGGCAATACCTTCAAGAATATTTACAGGAGTACCAACACCCATTAAATAACGGGGTTTGTCTTCTGGTAATATTTCATTTACCACTTCAATCATATCATACATATCCTCAACAGGTTCTCCAACCGACAAACCTCCAATGGCATAGCCATCTCTCTCGTGTAAAGCAATTGTTTTAGCAGATTCAATTCTTAAATCTTTAAAAACACTCCCTTGTACAATTGGAAAAAATGTTTGCTTATGTCCGTATAATGGTTCAGTTTCATCAAATCTTTTTAATCCACGTTTTAACCAACGATGAGTTAATTCCATTGATTTTTTTGCATAATCGTAATCACACGGATAAGGAGTGCATTCATCAAACGCCATAATAATATCAGCACCAATTATTCTTTGAATATCAACAATATTTTCAGGAGTAAAGATATGTTTTGATCCATCTATATGAGACCTAAAATGTGCTCCTTCTTCTTTTAATTTTCTGTTTGCTGCTAATGAAAAAACCTGATATCCTCCACTGTCAGTTAGGATTGGCCGATCCCAATTAATAAACTGATGTAAACCTCCGGCCATTTGCATGGTTTCCATACCGGGTCGTAAATACAAATGGTAAGTGTTTCCTAAAATTATCTGTGCTTTTACATCTTCGATTAGATCTTTCTGATTAACCCCTTTCACACTCCCTACTGTTCCGACAGGCATAAAAATAGGAGTTTGAATTTTTCCATGATCAGTTGTTAACTCCCCTGCTCTCGCCTTTGTTTTTGGGTCTTTTGCAAATATCTCAAATTTCATATATATCGAATTTCGTGGCAAAGATAGAAAATGTGGATAAATATTTCATTTCTTCGAATCATAATTCTTGTATAACAGAAAAATGTTTAATAAAATTGCCATTTACGATTATTAACTCAAAAAAACACAGTGGAGTATCTTAATTTTGTTTTAGAAAATCCAATATACATAATTCTTATAGCATTTGGACTTAGCCTTTTAATACAATTATATTTTTATTTGTTTTATTATTCCAGAATACTTTTCTACAGAAAGAAACAAACCGGAAATCACGAAAAAGAGGCTGTATCTGTTATTATTTGTGCCAGAAATGAAGAAAAAAATCTTGAAAAGTATCTTCCTTCAATTTTAACCCAGGATTACCCGAATTATGAAGTGATTGTTGTTAACGATTGCTCCGAAGATGAATCAGAATTTGTTTTAGAACGTTTACAAAAAAAATATAAACATCTCAGAACAACAACCATTAAGCAAGACGAAAAGTTTTATCACAGCAAAAAACTTGCATTAACTATTGGTATTAAAGCAGCAAAAAACGATTTATTGCTATTAACAGATGCAGATTGCATTGCAGATAGTAATAACTGGATAGAAAAAATGCAGAAAAATTTTACAGATAAAACCGAGATTGTATTAGGTTACGGTGGATACAAAAGAGAAAAAAAACTTATTAATAACTTTATTCGCTTCGACACCTTATTTATTGCCATTCAATATTTGACTTTTGCTTTAGCCCGAAAAACATATATGGGTGTTGGAAGAAACCTTGCATATCGTAAATCCTTGTTTTTTAAAAATAAGGGATTTGCCAGTCACAATCATATTGAATCTGGTGATGATGACCTTTTTATTAACCAGGTTGCAAATAAGAAAAATATCAAAATAGAAATTTCTAAAGAATCTATTACACGTTCAGATGCGGAATCAACTTTTTCAGCATGGTTTAAACAAAAGAAGAGACACACATCTACCGGAAAACTATATCGGTTTGGAACAAAATGGCGTTTATTTTGCGAGAATTCAAGTAGAGTTTTCTATTACGTATTATTTGCATTATCACTAATCTGGTTTAATGAATTTTATTTATATATAATCGGTGCTTTTGCATTCAGAATGATTTTACAGTTGACTATATATAAAATTGCTATGAGGCGTTTGAATGAAAGATATTTATTATTACCTTCACTTATTTACGATTTTCTTATGCCATATTTAAGTTTTTCGTTTATTTTAGTAAATTATTTCACAACAAAAAGTAATAAATGGAAGTAAGTCCTAATTTATCAGAAAAGGCCAAACACGACTATAAACTTGTTAAACTTGCGATTGCAGGTGATGAGAAAGCTTATGCCGAACTTTTAGATAGATATAAAGATGCCATTTATTATATGCTTCTTAAAATGGTAAACAATAAAAGCGATGCAGAAGATTTAACCATTGAGGCTTTTGGTAAAGCTTTTAAAAATATTACTCAATATACTCCAAATTATGCTTTTAGCACCTGGCTTTTTAAAATAGCCACAAATAATTGTATTGATTTTATTAGAAAGAAAAAAGCAAATCTTATTTCATTGGATCAAACATCAGAAGATCAGGACAGTATTGGCACACCACTACAAGCTAATACTCCCGATCCGGAAGAAGATATGATAAAAAGTCAACGTATGGCTTTAACGCGTAGCATTGTTGAAAAATTAAAACCACGATATAAAACTTTGGTTGAGTTAAGATATTTTAAAGAATACTCATACGATGAAATTGCAAACGAACTTAACCTACCTATTGGAACTGTTAAAGCTCAGCTTTTTAGAGCCCGCGAGCTACTTTTCAACATACTGAAAAATAACAATCCAAACATAAAATAAAGCCTTTTTATATGGATATAATACAAAAATACTTTCCCGATTTAACGGAAGAGCAAAACAGGCAATTTATCCTATTACAAAGTTTATATGAAGAATGGAATAATAAAATAAATGTTATATCACGAAAAGATATTGATCAACTTTACGAACGACATGTTTTACATTCATTAGCTATTGCAAAAATCATCCGGTTTAAAAACAAAACAAGTATTTTAGATGTAGGTACAGGTGGAGGTTTCCCTGGAATACCTTTAGCAATTTTATTTCCCGAATGTAGTTTTCATTTAGTTGACTCCATTGGGAAAAAAATAAATGTTGTACAGGAAATCTCCCTTGCTTTAGATCTTAGAAATATAACACCAGAACAAATACGAGCTGAAAAAATAAAAAACCAATACGATTTTATTGTAAGCAGAGCAGTAACAGCTTTTCCTGCATTTTATAACTGGGTAAGAAAAAAAATAAAGCATGAATCGAAAAATGAATTAAAAAACGGCATTTTATATTTAAAAGGTGGCGATCTCAACAAGGAATTAAAGGATTTCAAATCCAGAATAAAAACATTCGAAATTTCTAAATTCTATTCAGAATCTTTTTTCGAAACAAAAAAAATAATCTATCTGCCAATTTAATTTGATATTTATTTTTAAAATCTTTTTGCAGGAAAGAAAAAAACATTACTTTTGCAGTTCTAAAATAAAAATAAACCATTGTAAAAATATTTTGAGATGAAAAGAACATTTCAACCTTCGAACACAAAGAGAAAAAATAAGCACGGATTCAGAGAGAGAATGTCATCTGTGAACGGAAGAAAAGTACTTGCTCAACGCAGAGCTAAGGGTAGAAGCAAATTAACTGTTTCTGACGAATATAATTCAAAGAAATAATTTAATAACTCTTTATACATTTTAAAGTAAGGAATAATTCATTTTGTTCCTTACTTTTTTATTTTACCTAAAACTGAAAATGTTTTTTATAAAGCTAGAAAAGTTTATTTTTGTATTGTTTCCAAATATTCGGGGAATAAATAATACGTAAAAAACAAATAGGCATACGCTTCTTAAAATCAATCATTATGAACCTACAATATATTTCAGATAGCACAGGAAAAACAACGGGTGTTTTTATTCCTATTAAAGAATGGAACGAACTTAAAAGTAAATATAAAGGTATTGAACAGGAAGAAACAGACATTCCTTTATGGCACATAGACGTGGTAAGAGAACGCCTTGATAATTACAAAAAGAATCCCGATCAGGCTTTTGATTTTGATAATGCTATGGACGATATTGAAAAAGAGTTGTAATGTACGATATGATAATGTTAGGACTGCTGTTTTAAACGTATTCCCGTTTATGCTTCATTACACTATTTACGAAAGCAATAAAACCTTGATTGTTTCTGCTGTATTGCATACAAGCCGTAACCCTGATGTATGGAAAGAGAAATAAAATAAAAAGGATGTCACTTATTAAAAAATATTTTTACATCATAAAATTTTAAGATTTTGATACAAGAAATATTTTCATCGGGACAATTAACTGATTTACAAAAAAAAATCACAAATAAAATAATTCAGCAGGAAAGATTAGTCTCTGAAGAAGGAATTGAATTATTTAACTTCGACATAGGAATCCTTGGGATTATAGCATCCTATCTTAACAAAAAGAAAAATCAGGATAAAGTATTTTTCAACAAAAATTTTCATATCGAACCAACTAATATATGTGTTTACGATTGCGTGTTTTGTTCTTACCATAGAAAGATTAACCAGGAAGGCAGTTGGGAATATTCCATGAACGACATATTGAAAAAAGCTGAATCATATAAGAATTCTGATATTACAGAAGTCCATATCGTTGGAGGTGTTCATCCAAACAGGGATTTACATTATTATGGTGAGATGATTCAGAAAATAAAAGAAATCTTACCAAATATTCATGTGAAAGCTTTTACAGCCGTTGAATTGGATTTTATGATAAAAAAGGCTCACATGAATCTTGAAGAAGGACTTCTTAAACTAAAAGAATATGGTTTAGATAGTATTCCGGGTGGAGGTGCTGAAATTTTTGAACCTGAAATAAGAAAACAGGTCTGTCATGAAAAATCAACAGCAGAACAATGGCTTACAATACACGAAACTGCTCATAAAATTGGATTACCATCGAATGCAACAATTCTTTATGGGCATTTAGAAAATAATCGACATAGAATTGAACATCTCGATAAACTAAGAAACTTACAAGATATAACAAGCGGATTTAATACATTTATTCCTTTAAAATTTAAAAAAGCGAATAATCCATTATCTTATGTTGGGGAAGTTAATATACTTGAAGATTTAAAAATGTTTGCTATTTCAAGAATTTATCTCGATAATTTCGATCATATAAAAGCATACTGGCCAATGCTCGGCAAAGATGTATCTCAAATTTCCTTATCGTTTGGTGTTGACGACATTGATGGTACAATAGATGATTCTACAAAAATATATTCAATGGCCGGAGCAAAAGATCAAAAACCAACCATGACTACCAAAGAGTTAATTGAATTGATTAAAACTGCAGGGAAAAAGCCGGTTGAAAGAGACACTGTATATAATACCATTCGGGAATATTAAAAGAATCATTTTACAAACAATTAATTTTAGTTTGTGCTTACATAATTTTATATTTGTCTCACCGTTAACTATATTGATGATTTAAAAGCATACGCGATAATGACCCTATTTAAATTTCTGACCAGCAAAACATTTGTAAAATATTTGCTATATGCTATTGGAGTTGTAACAGCAATGTTGATTCTAACTTTTTTAATTCTAAAAGTTTATACTCATCACGGACAGGCTTTATCTGTTCCTGATTTTACCGGTTTAACTTTGGAAGAAGTGCATAGAAAAGCAAAAAAGAATAAATTACGTATTGAAGTTTCTGATTCTGTTTTTAACAATAACCGACCTAAAGGCACTGTAATAGAACAAAATCCAATTGCCGGGTTTAATGTAAAAAAGAATCGACGAATATTTATAGTGCTTAATGCTTTTAATCCTGAAAAAGTTAAAATGCCAAACATTGTTGGCGTTTCGCATCGTCAGGCCGAAGCTGTACTTAAAAATGCAGGACTCGAAATTGGAAGATTAATTCACGTACCGGATATTGCTGTTAATAATGTTTTAAAACAAAAATATAATAGTGAAGAAATTGAAGAAGGAACAATGGTACCTAAAGGATCAAAAATTGATCTTGTTCTGGGTATGGGACTTAGTAATCAGAAAACGCAAGTTCCAAATCTTGATCATTATACTTTAGAAAGAGCTAAAAACAGAATTCTAAGATCAGCTCTCAATACCGGGGCCATAATATATGATGAGTCAATTGAAGATGGTATAGACTCAACTGAAGCTAAAGTATGGAGACAGTATCCGTCATTCAAAGAGAGTAAGATGATTAGATTAGGCTCTACTATAGATTTATGGCTAAGCGTTGACTCCGCAATCCTTTATCCG